>CAIYCP010000539.1 GCA_903924715.1 uncultured beta proteobacterium | reverse complement strand
CAGCAGACATCAAGGATTCACCAAGGGCGGCACCAACACCCGGAAGAATAAAAGCCATAGCAATAGGCACAATCGGGCTAGACATTAACTCGCCTAAAACGCCTTTATTTTGTTCTTGTTTTTTGTAAGAAGTTCTGTTTCCACTAGTATCGTAAACCCCAATCATTTTTGTTTTTGGATCAAACGAGTTGTAGCCAGTTGTTTCGCCCGTTCCAACAATACCACTATCATAACCCCCGCCATTATCAACATACCTAGAATAAACAATCCCAGTTTTTGGGTCGGTATATTCTGACGTATTTGGATTAGCCGCAAGATATTGATCTATTTGGTTAAACGTATCACCCATGCCGCTTTTGGCAAGATCTGATATTTTCTTTGCAGCAGCAGCATCGGCGGCTGCTTTCTGCGCATTAACTTGCGCGGTGTATTCGGGTGTATCTGCTACCCAGACGTTATCGCCTGCCCAATCGTTGTATTCATAATGACCAGCCGGAGGGGTAGCGGCAACAGGCGTAGCGACTACGGGAGCAGCAGGAGCAACTTTAGCAGCAGGAGGGTCTTCTACCCAGACGTCATCGCCCGTCCAATCGCTGTATTCGTAATGACCTGACATATTTATTCCTTAAACCGCAATCGACATGATGCCGGTCATCTGAGCCGCCCAGTCTTGCCACGTAGCAAAACCACGATGATCAGGAACACCTGATTGGACAAAGTATCCTATCCCATTCATGCCGTCAACCCAATCACGCCACTTGTCTTCAGGGACGTTTCCAAGCTGATTGGCCGCAAACAGTTCTTCCATCAGCTTGCAATACTCATCCCAGGTCATTCCTCGGTTGTCATAGGTGATCATGGCGATCCGTTTCCGCGAACGTCGCCAGTGTCTATGCTCAAGATGATGCGGCCCATGAAATAATTTCCATTTTGCGTGTTGCTTGAAAAGCGCAGGCGCATCTCGCGGCGTTGTTCTTTCAGGTCAATCTTGAGCGTAGTCGGGTCAAACGGATACTCGACTGATGGATCGTCCACATCATCGGCGTATGATTTACCAGTGACGATCAAGTTCATTGCTCCTGACTGAACGAAGTCCGGTTCAACACGCTCAATGCGAGTCCACAAGTTGTCACCAGCCTGCTGAGTTGATCCAACCAAACCTGCGCCAGAGCCAATTACGTTGGTCTCAAAGTACGATTCAATCGCATTGACGTGGTTTGTGTATATCTCGTTGGTGCCAATTTCATGCTGCCACAGAGTATATTGACCAATGACGTTTTGATCAGTTCCACCCCAAATTGGGCGTCGGAAGACCTCAGAAAATACCCCTGCAGAACGCCTTGCGCCAAGCGCCTGACCAGCATCGTACCAACATTTATCACGCACATTGTAAATAATGGCGTCATTGCACTCTGTGCTATCCCCAGAAGGGAAAAACCACCAGATCTCACCCCAACGAGGAACCTTGCTCACCCAGACCTTTTGGCGCTGTGCATAGTTCAAGTTATCGAAAAAGTAATTGTTGTTTTGCGTGTTTGGAACTTCAGCAACAACACCGTTGTACATCAAGAAACGATCAGTACCGACCCAATAGAACAGGCCATCGTATTCGATTACACATTGGCTGGACATGATTGACGACTGCTGAGTGATCAGGTCGTACTTCCAGTAAAAAGTTGCATTCCCCACAGTGGTAGGTGAGTAGGTCACACGTACCACTGAGTCCAAAGTCCAGAACAACCCCGCTGGAGACGTTGTGCCGCCGCGCAGTGGCAGACCCTTGACCACCTTGGTGGAGGACACGTTGTTTTGGTTGGAGTCTGCCGATGTCCAGTTACTAAAATCGCCTGCCGCGCAGTTTGCAATCAAACCGTTGTTGCCGTAGGCAAACAAGTACGGGAACAGCATCACAATACCGCCAGAGATGGAGATATTGTTGTCAAACACCAAGGGAACGGT
>CAIYCP010000538.1 GCA_903924715.1 uncultured beta proteobacterium | reverse complement strand
GGTTTGATGCGTTTAACGTTCCAGGTATGAAAATATTCGTGACTCACTAAACCTAAAAAGGTCGAATAGCCCGCGGGCGCGTGCTCTTGCCCGAGCGTGGGCAGATCTTTGCGTGCGGCCATCAAGGCCGTGGAGGCTCGATGCTCAAGGCCACCATAGCTGTCACCAGTCACCATCGTCATAAAGACGTAGTGTGCGGCGCTGTCTAAAAAGGGTGCCTGTTCTGTTTCAGGCTCAAAAAATCGAATTTGGGCTTCGCAAATCGCTTTGACATCGCGCGCAATGCGCTTGAGGTCGAGATTAGGAATCAGGCCGGTGAATACCATCTCGTGCGGTGCACCGCAGGCCTTAAACCGAATCACTTGAGGCGTGCCCATTTCAACTGGGTGATCAATCAAGTCGTCATAATTGCGGGCTTTGTAAGTGCCAAAGCTTGAGCCGTGCGCGCGGGTGGGCAGCGTGGCTTTGGGCAGGCTAGTGAATGCTTGCCACTTAAGCGCTGGGGGCGCCATCAATGTGACTTGACAGGGGTGTTCTTCAAAGCCATCTGGTCGCAAATAGACGCTAGTCCCGTTAAAAAAACCGTGCGTTTCATCAAGATGAGCGCCGCGCACCGATAGATCCCAGGCGTAGACGGTGCTCGTGATGTGCAGTGGCCCAGCGCAGGGTTCAATTCGCCAGCGATGGTTATCGAGCTTGGTGACGAGTAGACGGCGGTTGCCTGAACGCGCGCCGATGGTCTCAATTTGGCGAGAAAAATCGCGAATTAGGTAGCTACCGGGGATCCAGGCAGGTAACGATACGATTTGCCCTTGGGCGTTGGGTTGAGCGATGGTGAGCGTGACGCGAAAGCGGTGTCCTGCCAAATCAAAAGGCTCTAAACTGTAAAGTATGGGTTTGGTGTTCATACCGCTATCTTATTTCACATTTTCAAGGATCTCTTCATGAGCGAAGCCTTAGTACTAATTGAAACCCGCGGCCGCGTGGGCTTGTTGACCCTGAATCGTCCGAAGGCGCTCAATGCCCTGAACGATGCGCTCATGAACGAGCTGGGCGCTGCGTTGTTAGCTTTCGATGCCAATGACGAGGTGGGCTGTATCGTGATCACCGGCAGCGAGAAGGCGTTTGCGGCGGGTGCTGACATTGCGGCAATGAAAGACTGGTCTTACATGGACGTGTACCGAACTGATTACATTACGCGAAACTGGGAAACCATACGTCGCGTTCGTAAACCCGTTATTGCTGCGGTTGCGGGCTATGCGTTAGGCGGTGGCTGTGAATTGGCCATGATGTGTGACTTCATTATTGCTGCGGATACGGCCAAGTTTGGTCAGCCTGAAATCAAGATCGGAGCGATACCAGGTTCGGGTGGCACCCAACGTTTGCCACGCGCGGTCGGCAAATCCAAGGCGATGGATATGGTGCTGACCGCCCGAATGATGGATGCAGTTGAGGCCGAGCGTTCGGGCTTGGTGTCGCGAGTGGTTGCGGCCGACCGCCTGCTTGACGAGGCGATCGAGGCTGCAACGGTTATTTGTGGCATGTCGTTGCCAATGGTCATTATGGCCAAAGAGTCGGTCAATCGCGCGTTTGAATCGTCGTTGCATGAGGGCGTTTTGTTTGAACGCAGGCAATTTCACGCCTGTTTTGCGACCGAAGATCAAAAAGAAGGTATGGCAGCCTTTGTTGAAAAACGGAAGCCAAACTTTAAGCACCGATAGCTCGCGCGGGTTGAGGCTGAGCAGGCCCTTTGACCAAGCCTTTCGCTGGGAAGGGAGGCGGTTAAGGGTTTGCACGGGGGCGTAAAAGCCGATACAATGCTGTGGCTTTGCTGTGAGAGAAAAGTGTACGAACCCGAATCCACAGACAAAACAATTGTCCTGACAGAAGTAGAGCGGCGGCAGATTGATATTCGCGCTAGGCGCGACCTGCTTGAGGTAGTCGTGGCTCAATTGAGCTTGGGATTATTGGTTGCAGCGCTTTGTTGGGCTGTGGCAGGGTGGTTGGCAGCAGCGTCTTCATTGGCGGGGTCTGCAGCCTACCTGCTACCGAATGCGGTGTTTGCCTTAAGGTTGTGGGCATCAACTTATCGTCCGGGCGGGGCTAGCCCCGAGCTGTTTTTTATAGGCGAGTTTTTAAAAGTTGGTGTTGCAATTGCCCTGTTGTGGTTGATTGCAAAAGTGGGTGGTGATCAAGTGCAGTGGTTGGCGGTATTGGCCGGCTTGGTGGCGACGCTAAAAGGTTACGTGGTATTGATAGTTTTTAAAGGCTCTCGGGCTAAATGAATTGTGTGGGCTGGCTGTTGTGGCGGGCCTCTTATAAATAAGCATTGCAGCGTTTACGCGTTGCGTTTGGTCAAGACTCAAAGTAGAGATCACTATGGCTGCTGAAAGTGGCGTATCGCCCCAAGCTGAATATATTCAGCATCATTTGGTGCATTACAACAATCTGGGTGAAAAGCAGGGCTTGATCGCTGACTTTAACGTCATCAATTACGACACCATTTTTTGGTCGGGCTTGATGGGGTTTATCGCTTTGTTTGTGATGTGGCTTGCCGCCCGTCGCGCCACTTCTGGCGTTCCCAGCCGCCTTCAAAGCGCAGTCGAAATGCTGATCGACATGGTTGATCAGCAAGCACGCAGTATCGTTCCCAGTGAAGCGACCCGTAAATTTGTATCACCTTTGGCGCTCACCGTGTTTGTCTGGATTATCCTGATGAATACGCTGGATTTGGTGCCCGTTGATTTGCCCCACAAGATTTTTCACTTGCTCGGGTTTGGTGATAAGGTCGGTGATCCTTTGCACTACCATCGCATTCTTCCGACTGCTGATCTAAACGCTCCGATGGGCATGGCGCTCGGCGTATTGTTGCTGATGCTCTACTACGGCATCAAGATTAAGCACCCTGGCGGTTTCGTCAAAGAACTGTTTACTGCGCCGTTTCACGGCCATGGTCTGACTGCAGTGCTTTTGGCGCCTGCCAATTTGTTGCTCAATGTGATCGAGTACGCTGCAAAGTCCGTATCGCTGGGCATGCGGCTGTTTGGCAACATGTTTGCCGGCGAACTTGTGTTTATGTTGATTGCGTTGCTCGGTGGTGCTTGGACCGGATTTAACGTCATGAGCATCAGCCTTGGTATTGGTCACATTCTGGCCGGTTCAGTCTGGGCGCTGTTCCACATATTGATTGTTTTGTTGCAGGGCTTTATTTTCATGATGCTGACGCTGGTGTACATCGGTCAGGCTCACGAAGGGCATTAATTGAAGGGCGCTGTTACCCCTTAAAAGGTGAATAGCGCAAACAAAGTTTATTGGGTTTTTTCGTTTTTATTCATTTTTTTGATTCTTAGATACTAACAAGGAGTTGTCATGTCCAACGTCGCTCTCGTTGCTCTCGCTTGCGGTTTAATCATCGGTTTGGGGGCATTAGGCGCCTGCATCGGCATCGGAATGATGGGTGGCAAGTACCTCGAATCTGCAGCACGTCAGCCAGAGCTGATGAATGCTTTGCAGACCAAGATGTTCTTGTTGGCTGGTCTGATTGATGC
>CAIYCP010000537.1 GCA_903924715.1 uncultured beta proteobacterium | reverse complement strand
TTCTAGCAGCGATGGAAGGCTGGCACCGCGGTCCTCAAGCACAACCAATCGACAACCCCAACGCAATTGGCCCCATCATGCTTGACTTGGCCCGACGCGCCCGCCGTAATGCGGATATGCGAGGCATTGATCTGGATTAAGCATGATCAACAAGCGCGTTACCTCGATGGCACAAGCAGTGCAAGGCATTAAAGATGGGGATGTCTTGCTGATCGGTGGCTTCGGCACCTCAGGCCGACCCGCCGACTTATTGGCGGGCGTCTTTGAACTGGGGGTGAAAGATCTCACGCTGGTGGCCAATAATTCGACCACCGGAAGTGATGTGATCGCCGAACTGATGCGCGCCAATCGCGTCAGAAAATTAGTCTGCTCGTTTCCGCGCGGCTTAACCGGCGATACGATCTTTGATGAACTCTATCGCGCCGGAAAAATTGAACTTGAACTCGTGCCGCAAGGCACCTTGGCTGAGCGGATACGTGCAGGAGCGGCGGGCATTGGTGGTTTTTTTACGCGAACCGCTGCCGGCACCGAGTTGGCCCGCGGCAAAGAGACGCGCCTCATCGATGGACAAGAATACGTGCTTGAAAAACCATTGCTCGGTGACGTCGCACTGATTCAGGCAAAGAAAGGTGACCGCTGGGGCAATCTGGTCTATCACCGGGGCGCGCGAGTCAACAACCCCGCCATGGCGGGTGCGGCAAAACTTGTGATCGCGCAGGTCAATGAGTTTGTTGAACTGGGCGAACTTGATCCTGAACATATCGTGACGCCTGGCGTATTTATCGACCGTGTGATCGAGGTGAAGAAATGAAAGGCCTAAGCAGACAGGACATTGCACGCGTGGCCGCAGAAGATATCCCCGAAGGCTATTGCGTCAATCTTGGTATTGGCTTGCCAACCATGATCGCGGATTACATTCCGCTTGGACGAGAAGTGTTATTGCAAAGTGAACAAGGCTTACTCGGCTTAGGCCCTGCGCCAGAAGCGGGCCAAGAGGACGACGATGTGGTCAATGCAGGTAAGGCGCACGTCACGCTTTTAACAGGCGCTTCTATTTTTAGTCATAGCGACTCTTTTTTAATGATCAGGGGCGGACACATCGACATCGCCTGTTTAGGCGCTTTTCAAGTTGCTCAAAACGGTGATCTTGCCAACTGGTCAACCGGCGCTGCAAAAGAAACCCCCGGCGTCGGTGGCGCGATGGATCTGGCGGCAGGCGCTGCAAACGTCTGGGTGCTCATGGAGCATTGCCAAAGAGATGGCACCCCAAGAATTTTAGAAAAATGCACCTACCCTTTAACCGGCCATATGTGCGTGAATCGAATTTATACAAACTATGCCTTGATTGAAGTCACCCCAAAAGGTTTCGTCGTCGAACGACTAGCCTCAGGTATCGATTTCGATTTTTTACAAACAATCACCGGCGCACAATTGCATCTCAGTGCGCACTGCAGCGCTTATCGGCCAAGCTTCGGGTGTAGCACCGATGCGCCCACCACGAAGTCGTAAAGGACCAACTCAATGGAAACTGCTATTACACGTCTGTTCGGCATTGCGCGCCCCATCATCCAGGGCGGTATGCAATGGGTGGGTCGCGCAGAGCTCACCGCTGCGGTCTCAAACGCTGGGGCCTTAGGCATCTTAACGGCACTGACTCAACCAAGTCCCGAGGCGCTTTATGAAGAAATCAAACGCACACGGGGCATGACGGATAAACCGTTTGGCGTCAACCTGACTTTTTTACCAACACTCAAACCAATCCCTTACGAAGCGTACCGAGACGTCATCATTGACGCTGGCATCAAGATTGTTGAGACCGCCGGCAATAACCCCTCTGCGCATATGCCGGCACTTAAAAAAGCGGGTATTAAAGTTATTCATAAGTGCACCACGGTGCGACATGCCGTGAAAGCCCAGGATATTGGCGTAGACGCCGTCAGTATTGACGGGTTTGAATGTGCCGGCCACGTGGGTGAAGACGATATTCCAGGCTTAGTGTTGATCCCTGCTGCCGTTTCAAAACTAAAAATCCCGGTCGTCGCCTCGGGCGGGTTTGGCGATGGCCGCGGTTTAGTTGCAGCCTTAGCGCTGGGCGCCGAAGCCATCAATATGGGCACACGTTTTATGTGCACCGTTGAATCACCCGTTCACGAAAATATTAAAAAAGCCATCGTTGAGCAAACTGAACACGATACCTGTCTGATTTTACGCAGCCTCAGAAATAGCAGTCGTGTTGCAAAAAGCGCCTTGGCGCTGAGTGTGATCGAGATGGAAAAATCAGGTGCAACCATCAATGAAATTGGCCCAAAGGTTGCGGGCGTCAAAGGCCGCGCAGTATACGAAGGTGGCGACGTAGAAGGCGGCATCTGGACGGTCGGGCAAGTGCAAGGAATTATTCACGACATCCCCACCTGCGAAGTGTTGGTGGCCCGTATTGTTCAAGAAGCCGAACACCTCATTCGCGAGCGCCTAGTTCGCTTGTGCGCTTAACAGATAAAACAAGATCCCAGGAGTCAATCATGCTTGAAGTTGAATTCCCTTCAGATATGAAGCAATACGTCGGTCAAAAAGTCGGAAGCAGTGACTGGCTGACCGTAGACCAAAAACGGATCGATGACTTTGCCGCGGTCTCTGGCGACCATAACTGGATTCATATTGATCGCGAGCGTGCCAAGCAACAAATGCCAGACGGAAAAACCATCGCCCACGGCATGCTCACGCTTTCGCTCGTGACTTATCTGGCCAGTCAGATTGTTCGCATTAAGCAACGCTCACGCGGGGTCAACTATGGCCAGAACAAAGTTCGCTTTGTCAGCCCAGTGCAATGTGGGGCTCGCATTCGCTTACATCGCACACTAGAAAAGTACGACGAGATCGAAGGCGGTGCGCGACTGACTTATAGCAATACCGTTGAGATTGAAGGTGTCGCAAAGCCGGCGCTCGTCGCAGAAACACTCACTGTCGTTTATAAATAATAAAAATCGCGGCGA
>CAIYCP010000536.1 GCA_903924715.1 uncultured beta proteobacterium | reverse complement strand
GCCTTGGCCGTAGTCAAAGCCAACGCCTACGGACACGGTGCCATCCCTTGCGCTCAAGCGCTCTCAGACACTGCAGATGGCTTCGCAGTCGCTTTCTGCGCTGAAGCACTCGAGCTCCGTGCAGCCGGCATCACTGCGCCCATTCTGGTACTTGAAGGCTGCTTTGATCAAGATGAACTTTTAGCAGCTCACGCTGCCAACCTTTGGGTCGCCGTCCACCAAGAGACTCAATTGCGCGCGCTTGAAACTGCGACTTTGCCCGCACATAGTGTGCATATCTGGCTCAAGATTGATTCGGGCATGCATCGGGCGGGCTTTGCGCTTGATGCTGTTTATACGGTTTACGAACGGATTGAGGCCTGCCCATCCGTAGCCTCGATCACACTCATGACACATTTTGCGCGCGCAGACGAACCTGACAGCGACGCAACGCTTAAGCAAATCGCCGCTTTTAATGAAGCAACAGCAGGCTTGCCCGGAGACAGAAGTCTTAGCAACTCTGGCGCTATTCTTGCCTGGCCTGGCGCGCGTGCGACTTGGGCTCGCCCAGGTATTTTGCTTTATGGTGCAGATCCACTGCCAAGCCCTCAACACCCGCTGACCCCCGTCATGACATTACTCAGCGAGATTTTTGCAATCCGCACGCTAGAACCCGGCGAAGCACTCGGCTATGGCGGAACCTTCGTGGCCACCACTCCAGTGCGCGTCGGACTGGTCGCCATTGGCTACGCAGATGGCTATCCTCGGGTCGCCCCAACCGGCACCCCGATTGCAGTAGACGGCGCCCTGACGCGCGTGATTGGGCGTGTTTCCATGGACATGCTGACCGTTGACATAACAGATTTGCCTCAGGCGCGCATCGGCAGCACGGTTGAGTGCTGGGGCAAGCAAGTTGACGTCAACCTCATCGCACAACGAGCCGGAACCATCGCCTACGAGCTACTTTGTAACGTTAAGCGTGTTCCAAAGATTTACGCAGATTAATTCTACTCAGACCCGCACAGCAAACAACCCGATAGCAGTTTAGAATCTGTCTATCCGTACCAGACCACCCGCAACCAAGCCGTGTGGTGCCGACTGTGACTCTGCCTGAAAACCCTATGCAACTTGCCACCTGGAACGTCAACTCCCTTAAAGTACGCCTGACTCAAGTTTTAAATTGGCTTGAAACCAATCCGGTTGACGCGTTGTGTTTACAAGAACTGAAGCTTGATCATGACAAGTTTCCACTTGAAGCATTTACCGAAATTGGTTATCACGCGGGCTGGGCAGGTCAGAAAACATATAACGGTGTCGCGGTACTCTCTCGCGAACCTGGTTTAGATATCACACGCAACATCCCGGGCTTTGAAGACCCTCAGCAACGCGTATTGGCCACAACGTTGCCCTACGGTTCAAGCACCATTCGTGTCATCAGCGCGTACTGCCCCAATGGACAAGAAGTTGGTAGCGAAAAGTATCTGTACAAACTGTCATGGTTCAAAGCGTTTGAGGCCTGGCTGGTCACCGAAAAACAACGCTATCCCAACATCGCGGTGCTCGGTGATTACAACATCGCCCCGGTTGATGAAGATGTACACAATCCTGAAAAATGGATTGGACAAATTCTAGTCTCAGAGCCCGAACGTGCGGCCTTTCAATCCTTGCTCGCCTTAGGCTTCAAAGATGCCTTTCGTTTATTTGACCAGGCACCCAAATCCTTTAGCTGGTGGGATTACCGCATGAATGGCTTTAAACGTAATGCGGGCATGCGAATTGATCACGTCTTGTTATCCGAGTCGCTCGTGCCCAGCTGCACTGGCTGCTTAATCGACAAAGGGCCACGCGCGCTTGAACAACCCTCGGATCACACGCCAGTCGTCGCCACCTTAACGCTCGGCTAGACAATGATGACTAAGACTGAAGCGCTGCCACTTGATCACCTTGTGATCAATACACATTTTGAAATGAATGCAGCGCAAACTATTTTTGAACAACTTGGCTTTACCTTAACACCGCGTGGGCGTCATAGTCTGGGCTCGATCAATCATCTGATGGTGTTTGAACATGACTACCTAGAATTGATTGGTCTGCCAAGCGACGGTGGTCCGCTGCGCAAAGAGGTGCTTGAAAGCCCGGTCGGCATAGACGGCCTCGTATTTCAAACTTCTGACGCAACGCGCACGCATCAGCAACTGCAGTCAGCCGGCCTTGCCGTGCAACCAGTGCATGCGTTTTCAAGGCCCGTTGAACTTAAGGGTACAACCCATGAGGCCCGCTTTGAAACAGTGCGCTTCGAACCAGGTCAATTTAACGCGGGTCGTTTGTATTACTGCAGACACTTCACGCCCGAGTTAGTCTGGCGCAAAGAGTGGCAGACACACTCAAATGGCGCGACCAAACTGGCTGGCTTATTGATCGTTTGTGACACACCCAAAACCGAGGCTAAGAAGTATTTGGCAGCAGCAGGCGGCGCTGTTATAAAAGGATCCAATGGTGAGTATCGCGTAAATGGTCAACACTATGCTTTAGTGTTTGTGACACCTGCGCAATACGCAGCGTGTTTTGGCGCCCTCACCTGCGTGGGCGGAAAGCGTGCAAGCTTCTTCGGTGCGATTGCCGTAAAAACAAAATCACTTGCGCGCGTGCGTCAGGCACTACGATCCATGCAACGTGTTGGCCTGCAGACGATCAATTGGCGCGAGCAGCCTGGACGTATCGCCATTCAAATCCCGGGCTTTAACAGCTTGCTCGAGTTTGTCGAAACTGACATCCTATAATCTTTTTTCTAACGATCTTTTGAGATACCTATCATGCTAAAAATTTGGGGCCGTATTACTTCTATCAACGTACGCAAAGCCGTCTACGCAGCCCAAGAACTTGGCCTTGAGTTTGAACGCATCGATGCCGGCGGTGTCTTTGGCGTGGTTAAAACCCCCGAATATATTGCACTGAATCCAAACTCAGTCGTCCCGACTTTAGTAGAAGGCGACTTTGTGTTGTGGGAATCAAATGTCATCGTTCGTTATTTGTGCGCTAAACATTCAGACGGCAAGTTGTACCCAACTGATTTGCAAGCACGCTTTAACGCTGAGCGTTGGATGGACTGGCAGCAAACCACCTTCGGCCCCTCAGGACGAGACGCCTTCTGGCAGCTGATTCGAGTCCCTGAATCTGAGCGCGACATGAAAAAAGTCGAAGCGTCGATTGCTTCAACCGAGCTTCTGCTTGATCGCCTCGAAAAACATCTTGCCACTCACCCCTTCATCGCTGGCGCCACAATGACGATGGCCGACATCCCGCTGACCTGTGAAGTGCACCGCTGGTACGGGCTGCCAATCCCTCACCCGTCAAGGCCAAGCATCGAAGCCTGGTACGCGAAGATGCTCGCGCGTCCTGCAGCAAAAAATGTGCTGACGTTACCTTTGTCGTGATGATTCGCTAGAATTTTGTGCAAGTTGCTTAGGCGTCAAACTTGCAAAGTCTTTTGCATAGCCCGTGAGCTGTTTTTTTAGATAGGTCTTTTGTCCAGACGTCAGACTATTCAAAATCTGCGCAGTGACTTCAGCCCATTCTTGCCTGAGCTTTACTTTTTGCTCAGCTAGAGTCGGCTCACGGTAATTAGATAAACTGCTGAGATAAGCGGCCAAGACAAGCTCTGCTTGTTGCGGCTCTTTACCCCGTTGTTGTTCTAAAGTATCCAGTAACGCCTGTTGCCGAAGCGTTCGTTCATCATTCCAAGCGACAAACACCTTGGCGCGCTTGTCAGACAAATCCGTTAATAGCTTTTCTTGATCTCGCGTCAAGGAGCCAAGCCAATCCTCAAAACGCTTGATTGAGCGCTTGTGATTATTTTTACGCGTCGCTTCACTTTCGGGATTTTTGAGATACTCATCTGCATAGTCTTTATTGTCGCTCTCAAATTGCGCACGCAGGCGCTCTTGCTGTTTGGGTGTCAACGTCACCGCAATGCTGGCTAACTGGGCCGAGGCTTGCACGCCAATGACCTGAAGCGCCTGCTCAACCTGCTGCTGAATCTCTAGCACCTCACTCGCACTATATGGCCTCGTCGAATCGACCCTGTCGCGCCAGGATTCGAGTCTTTGGGTGTACTCCGGAAGAATCAACTGCGTATGCCAATCGACAAACTTCAAAAGTTCCTGATCGAGCGCACTCTTTTGAGTCTCAGTGAGATTCAAATATACGTTCAACTTATAGGCCAGATAATTCGGGGCGTAGTTATAGGCAATCTGCAGTGAACTGCAGGCTGAAAGTGCCAACGAAAAGAAAATAATACTTATACTGCGTATCAAGGGACGCATAAAAACACACAACAAAGCTTAAAAGTCCCTTATTGTTGCATAAGCCTTTGCGTACAATGCGCCCACCATTATTTCAAAATGAACGAGCAATCAAATATGAAACCAACCACTGTGCCGGCACTGCGCGTATTAACCACCCTTTTTAGCGCCCTAGCCTTTACCCTTTGCCTGCACGCGCAAGCCCAAACCGTACCTTATCCAAGCAAACCCACCACCATCATCGTGCCGTTTGGCCCCGGCACCTTAACCGATGTCTTGGCGCGCATTGTGGCCTCGAAACTTTCAGTTGCGTTAGCGCAACCCGTCGTCGTCGAGAATAAAGCCGGTGCGGATGGCAACATCGGCGCAGCCTACGTCGCTTCTGCACCTGCCGATGGCTATACCTTAATGGTGGGCTCAACCAGTATTGGCTCGATCAACGTCACGCTGCATAAAAACATTAAATACGATCCTCAACGCGACTTTATTGGAATCACCAATCTGGTTTCCGTACCAAACGTGCTGGTGGTTGGCCCACAAGTTGCAGCAAAAAATATTAAAGAGTTGTTAGCTTTACAAAAAGCAAAGAGCTTTAGCTATGGTTCAAGCGGTGCGGGTGGCAGCATGCACTTATCTGGCGAAATCTTTAAAAAGATGGCACAAGTTGAAATGGTGCATGTGCCCTACAAAAGTAGCCCGGCAGTGATCAATGACATCATTG
>CAIYCP010000535.1 GCA_903924715.1 uncultured beta proteobacterium | reverse complement strand
TCTGTTGATCGAGTGTTTATCGGTTCTTGCACCAACAGTCGCATCGAAGATCTTAGAAGTGCGGCAGCCGTCGCAAAAGGACGCAAGGTAGCCGCAGGCGTTGAGGCCTGGGTCGTGCCAGGCTCGGGACTTGTAAAAGCGCAAGCCGAGGCCGAGGGACTCGATAAGATTTTTGTCGAGGCGGGCTTTCAATGGCGCTTTGCAGGTTGTTCGATGTGCATTGGCGTGAACGGAGATTTAGTGGCCGCGGGCAAGCGCTGCGCGGCAACCTCGAATCGTAATTTTGTCGGTCGGCAAGGGCCAGGTTCCCGAACTCATCTCATGAGTCCCGCTACGGCAGCGGCCAGCGCAATTGCGGGACATCTTGCGGATGCACGCGCGCTGCGCAGCACTTCGCTCTAACAATCCAGGATTGAACA
Source organism: uncultured beta proteobacterium (assembly GCA_903924715.1). Taxonomy (GTDB): domain Bacteria; phylum Pseudomonadota; class Gammaproteobacteria; order Burkholderiales; family Burkholderiaceae_B; genus Zwartia. The sequence goes on along the minus strand of CAIYCP010000535.1, from coordinate 1,697 downwards.
TGCAACCATTCGAACACCTTGAGGCTGTGGCGCTGCCTTTAACGCGCGCCAACATCGACACCGATCAGATTATCCCAGCGCGCTTTTTGCAGAAACCGCGCATCAATGATTTTGGTGCGTATCTTTTTCGTGATCTGCGGTTTCACAAGGACGATTCAACGCGACCCGAGTTTGTATTACATCAGCCAGAGTATGTGGCGGCACAGATCGTGGTGGCGCAACGTAACTTCGGCTGCGGCTCGTCGCGCGAGCAGGCTGTATGGGCGTTGTATGACTATGGTGTGCGTGCCGTGCTTGCGCCAAGTTTTGGCGATATTTTTTATTCAAACTCGCTTAAGAATGGCTTGCTGCCGATTGTGCTGCCTGCCGAAGTCATTGATGCAATGCTAGTAACGCTCACAAACCAACCAGGCACAAAAATGACCGTCGATCTTGAGCGGCAAGTCGTGCGTGCGCCAGGGATGGCAGAACAGTCGTTTGAGATCGCACCTTTTTCAAAGCATTGTTTACTGACTGGAATGGATGAACTTGATTACACGTTGACCCACGCTGACAAGATTGCTGCCTTCGTGCGCAAGTATGAAGCAAACCCGTATGCGTAACGTGTGACACGCTTACAAAACGTTATTTGATGGCTTTATATAAAAGGATAAATTTTATGAAGATTGCAGTGTTAGCTGGCGATGGCGTGGGCCCTGAAGTGACCGCCCAGGCAGTGAAAGTGTTGCGTGCGACGATCGGTGATGCGAAGCTGCAGTTGACTGAAGCACCGGTTGGTGGGGCGGGCATCGCGGCGGCGGGCGATCCCTTGCCGGCGACGACGATGGCAATTGCTAAAGGCGCAGATGCTATTTTGTTTGGTTCGGCTGGGTTGCCGGGTGATGAGACAACGCCCTACGCGATGCGCGCAGGCGCGAGCTTATTGCGATTGCGCAAAGAGCTTGATTTGTTCGCCAATTACCGCCCTATTTTTATGTTTCCTGAGTTAATTGGTGCCTCATCACTCAAGCCGCACTTGGTCGAAGGACTCGACTTACTGATTTTGCGTGAACTGAGTAGCGACATTTATTTTGGTGAGCCGCGCGGCGTGAGCACGAACGCACAGGGGGTGCGTGTCGGGATCAACACGATGTATTACACCGAACCTGAAATCGAGCGCATTATTCATGTGGCATTTAAGGCTGCCCGTCAGCGCAAGGGTAAGGTCTGTTCAGTGGACAAGGCTAATGTTCTGGATACGATGCAACTCTGGCGCGAGGTCGCCGAGCGAGTGAGTAAACAATACCCAGACGTTGAATATTCAAACGCGTTGGTTGATGCTTTTGTGATGATGATGATGCGACAACCTAAGCAGTTTGATGTGGTTGTGACGGGCAATATGTTTGGCGACATCGTGTCAGATGCTGCAGCAATGTTGACAGGCTCAATTGGGATGCTGCCGTCTGCGTCGCTGAGCCCGGATGGTCGCGGCTTATACGAACCGGTACACGGCACCGCGCCAGATATCGCCGGGAAAAATATCGCGAATCCTTTGGCCTCGATTCTATCCGCGGCCATGATGCTCGACTATTCGTTCAAGCTACCAGATCAAAGCGCGCGTATTAAACGCGCAGTGGCTGCTGTGCTAGCGCAGGGATATCGTACTGCTGATATTTTTGAACCAGGCACTAAAGCGATTGGCACCGCAGAGATGGGAG
>CAIYCP010000534.1 GCA_903924715.1 uncultured beta proteobacterium | reverse complement strand
TTTCCATGGTTTCCGGCGCGTGTCGTGTGTCACGACATCCTCGGTCAAACCGCGCTCGTTGATCTGGCCGGCCTGCGCGATGCCATTGCAGCACAAGGCGGTGATCCTGCGCTAGTCAATCCGGTTGTACCGACGCAGTTGATTGTGGATCACTCACTGGCTGTCGAGTGTGGTGGCTTTGATCCCGATGCCTTTGCAAAGAATCGTGCGATCGAAGATCGACGCAACGAGGATCGTTTCCACTTTATCAATTGGACCAAGAAAACATTTAAAAATGTCGATGTCATTCCTCCCGGAAACGGCATCATGCATCAGATCAACTTAGAAAGAATGTCGCCGGTGGTGCACGCCCTGAATGGCGTTGCGTTTCCTGACACCTTAGTCGGCACCGACAGCCACACACCCCACGTTGATGCGCTAGGCGTCATTGCGATTGGTGTAGGCGGCCTCGAAGCTGAAAGCGTGATGCTTGGTCGCGCCTCGTGGATGCGCCTGCCTGACATCATCGGCGTTGAGCTCACCGGCAAACTCAAGCCTGGCATCACCGCAACCGATTTAGTCCTGGCGTTGACAGAATTTTTGCGTAGCCAAAAAGTAGTGTCGTCATACCTTGAATTTTTTGGCGACGGTGTGGCGCACTTGACGCTTGGCGATCGCGCGACCATCTCGAACATGACGCCTGAGTACGGCGCAACCGCTGCGATGTTCTATATCGATCAGCAAACGATCGATTACCTGCGCTTAACCGGGCGCGAAGAAGAACAAATCAAGCTCGTCGAAACCTACGCCAAGCAAACGGGCCTGTGGGCCGATAGTTTAAAAGGCGCTCACTACGAACGCGTGCTGCACTTTGATCTATCTAGCGTTGTTCGCAATATCGCAGGCCCGTCCAATCCTCATCGCAGGGTGCCAACCTCTGAGCTCGCCGCACAAGGGATCTCAGGCAAGGTTGAAAATGAAGCAGGTTTAATGCCCGATGGCGCCGTCATCATTGCAGCAATCACCAGTTGCACCAATACCAGCAATCCACGCAACGTGATCGCGGCAGGATTATTGGCGCGCAATGCCAATGCTAAAGGGCTCACACGCAAGCCTTGGGTGAAATCCTCGCTCGCGCCAGGCTCCAAGACGGTTGAGCTTTATTTGCAAGAGGCCAAACTATTGACTGAACTTGAAGCGCTTGGTTTCGGAATTGTGGCCTTTGCGTGCACAACCTGTAACGGAATGAGCGGTGCGCTGGATCCAGTCATTCAGCAAGAAATAATCGACAGAGACTTATACGCAACCGCAGTGCTGTCGGGCAACAGAAATTTTGACGGGCGCATTCACCCCTACGCGAAGCAGGCGTTTCTGGCCTCGCCTCCGCTAGTCGTTGCCTATGCCATTGCGGGCACTATTCGTTTTGACATCGAAAAAGATGTATTGGGCCTTGATCAACAGGGCAAGCCGGTAACGTTAAAAGATATCTGGCCCTCGGATGAAGAAATCGATGCGATCGTGGCCTCGAGCGTCAAGCCCGAGCAATTTCGTAAAGTGTACGAACCCATGTTTGCAGCGAGTGTTGAGACGGGCGAGAAACTCAGCCCCCTGTACGACTGGCGACCACAAAGCACGTACATCCGTCGCCCACCCTATTGGGAAGGCGCCTTGGCCGGTGAACGTGCGCTCAAAGGCATGCGTCCGTTGGCAGTGCTGGGTGACAACATCACTACAGATCACTTATCACCTTCGAACGCCATCATGCTCGACAGCGCCTCGGGCGAATATCTGGCCAAGATGGGTGTGCCTGAAGAGGACTTCAATTCGTACGCGACGCATCGTGGCGATCATTTGACCGCACAACGCGCAACGTTTGCCAATCCCAAACTATTGAACGAAATGGTGGTTGAGAACGGTAAAGTCAAACAAGGTTCACTTGCCCGTATCGAGCCAGAAGGCAAAGTCACACGCATGTGGGAGGCCATTGAGACCTACATGAACCGCCAGCAACCGCTCATCATTGTGGCCGGTGCCGATTACGGACAGGGGTCATCGCGCGATTGGGCCGCCAAAGGCGTTCGCTTGGCGGGTGTCGAGGCCATTGTTGCCGAAGGCTTCGAACGCATTCACCGCACCAACCTGGTGGGGATGGGCGTCTTGCCGCTCGAGTTCAAAGCAGGTGTGAGTCGACTCACGCTGAGCCTGGATGGCACAGAAACCTACGATGTCATCGGCGAACGTACACCGTTAGCCACACTCACCCTTGTCATTCATCGTAAAAATGGCGAACAAATCAACGTGCCTGTCACGTGTCGCTTAGATACCGCCGAAGAAGTATCGATTTACGAAGCGGGCGGCGTGTTGCAACGTTTTGCGCAAGATTTTCTTGAGTCAAATGCCGCGGCCTAACTGACACAACGACAAACGACACAGAAATACTTGAAAGGATCACGATATGAGTCACGCCCCCCAGTTCAAAGTACCTGCTACCTATATGCGTGGCGGCACCAGCAAAGGCGTTTTTTTTCGTCTGCAAGATCTGCCTAGTGCAGCACAAGTACCAGGCGCAGCGCGTGATGCACTATTGCTCAGAGTCATCGGTAGCCCTGACCCCTACGGCAAACAAACAGATGGCATGGGCGCTGCAACCTCAAGCACCAGCAAAACCGTGATCCTCTCAAAAAGCACGCGACCCGATCACGATATCGACTATCTGTTTGGTCAGGTTTCGATCGACAAACCTTTTGTGGACTGGAGCGGCAATTGCGGCAACCTAACCTCTGCTGTCGGCCCGTTTGGGATCAGCAATGGTCTGGTCGACCCCGCGCGCGTTCCACAAAACGGCACTGCGATCATTCGAATTTGGCAAGCCAATATTGGTAAAACAATTATTGCGCACGTGCAGATGACCAATGGCAGCGTGCAAGAAACGGGCGACTTTGAGCTTGACGGCGTGACCTTTCCGGCTGCAGAAGTGCAACTCGAATTCATGGACCCCGCTGCAGACGATGAAGACGGCGGCGGCTCGATGTTTCCCACAGGCAATATTGTGGATGAGCTAGAAGTGCCTGGTGTTGGCACCTTCAAAGCAACCATGATCAACGCGGGCATCCCAACGATTTTTGTTAATGCCGCTGATATTGGCTACAAGGGCACAGAGTTACAAGACGACATTAATAGCGACCCTAAAGCACTGGCGATGTTTGAAACGATTCGTGCTTACGGCGCCGTGCGCATGGGTTTGATTAAACATATCGATGAAGCCGCAACACGACAACACACACCCAAAGTCGCCTTCGTGGCCAAGCCGGCTGACTATATCGCCTCAAGCGGCAAAGCGATCGCCGCCAAAGACACGAACGTACTCGTGCGTGCGATGTCGATGGGAAAACTTCATCACGCCATGATGGGAACCGCCGCGGTTGCCATCGGCACGGCGGCGGCCATTCCTGGCACCCTCGTCAATTTGGCTGCAGGTGGCGGCGATCTTCAAGCCGTTCGTTTCGGCCATCCCTCTGGCACCTTGCGCGTTGGCGCACAAGCCACGCAGGTCAAGGGCGAGTGGATTGTGACAAAGGCCATCATGAGCCGAAGCGCTCGCGTACTGATGGAAGGCTGGGTGCGTGTGCCGGGCGATGTACTGCCTCAGGGTCAACAATAATGGCAATCGCTTTGCATTTTGCGTTCACGACCTTCATCACCTGTGCGATGGTGTTTTTTATTTCGGGTGTCTATCTGATGCTGTTCAAGATTCGTTACGCAAACGAGCTATTCAAACATCCCTACTTAACGCAGCGCACGTTCGGCCAATATTCATTCTCAATCAAGATGACCATTGTGCTGGATTATTTTTTACGGATCGCATTTCCAAAATCCGACACGTGGATTGCGGGCAATGCCAATCAACTGTTAAAGCACGTTGACCCACAAGACATCCCGACCAACGTGAAGTGGCCGATCGTCGGCCTCTGGGCGGGCTGCTTCATCGGCATGATCGCGATGCTCACGCTTTGGGCGTTATTGATTATCGGAATCTCTAAATGAACACCACAACAAACTCAGCGATTCAGCACGATGCCTCAGCGCAGTGCTTTTTTTTGCATATTGAGGGACAACGATGCGTGCTTGATTACACGTTAGTTGGACAAACTATGACGATTACACACACCGGAGTCCCCGAGGCACTCGGTGGTCGTGGCCTCGCCGGACAGCTGACTAAATTTGCGTTGGAATATGCGCGCGCTCAGGACTGGAAGGTTGTTCCACGCTGCAGTTATGCGGCTGTTTATATCAAACGCCATACTGAATACGAGGGTTTGCTTGCCTGACGTTCAAGGGGGATCAGTGCGCGAGTCTAAGTATTACGCAGTCAAAAAATACCCCACAAAAATTAAGTCTTATATAAGATATAAGACACTTGATCGACGAAGCGCTTGCCACTACAATCTTTAGACAAGTTGTCAGACCCAAATACGACGAAAAGGCGAACTTGTTTACCCGCATTTTCGACTCACATTTCTAACCTTTGAAAGGCGCCATCATGCTTGAAGCCTATCGCCAACACGTTGCCGAACGCGCAGCCCTTGGTATTCCTCCCCTTCCACTAACCGCACAGCAAACAGCGGATCTGATTGAATTGCTCAAAGCGCCGCCAGCTGGTGAGGGTGCTACGCTGGTTGAGCTGATGACGCATCGCGTACCTGCCGGTGTGGATGACGCCGCAAAAGTTAAAGCGTCATACTTAGCTGCCGTGGCGCTAGGCACCGAAAAATGCGCTTTGATCTCACGTAGCCAAGCAACCGAGTTGCTTGGCACCATGCTCGGTGGCTACAACATTGGCCCCATGGTTGATTTGCTTGACGATGCCGAGGTAGGTAAGGTTGCTGCTGAAGGTTTGAAAAAAACCTTGCTGATGTTTGATGCTTTTCATGACGTCAAAGAAAAGGCCTTGAAAGGCAACGCTAACGCTAAAGCTGTGATGCAAAGCTGGGCCGATGGCGAGTGGTTTACCAGTCGCCCTGAAGTTCCAAAAAGCCTGACAGTCACAGTCTTTAAAGTGACC
>CAIYCP010000533.1 GCA_903924715.1 uncultured beta proteobacterium | reverse complement strand
ACCCTGGCGCAACAGGTTGCGAGCAATATCGAGATCAAACCCTCGCCTGGTCTAGAGGCACTCACGGGCACACTGATTGCCCGGCAAGCCCGAGAGGCCTGGCAGACGGCCACCGTACCCCCCTTGTTATCCTCCTTCTCTGTGCAGGCACTTGAGGCGGCACAAAAAGAGTCTCCCGTTTTGCCCCGGGGCTGGCTCACCTCAACACTCGACTCGACCTGGCAAAGCACTCTAACGCGTTTAGGCTGTGTGTCGATTCACCTCAAACACGCGTTGGTCACCCAGGCGCTCGTAACCGAAATACACGCTGCCGGCTTTCGGGTAGCGGTCTGGACCGTCAACGACCCTGTGCAAGCACGCGAACTCATAAGCTGGGGGGTCGATTCAGTCATTACCGACGCCCTGGCGCTCATTCAACCAGACTAAATTCCGGGCCCTGTGCCCACTCACGGAGAACGACTTGTTTAGTTATCGCCACGGCTTTCATGCTGGCAATCACGCTGATTTACTTAAACACCTCGTGCTGGTGCATATTCTTCAATACTTTAATCAAAAAGAAGTGCCCTACTGGTTTGTCGATTTACACGCAGGTGCTGGGCTCTATGACCTGCAAGGCGACTGGGCTCAAAAAAATGCCGAATATGAATCAGGTATTGGTCGTCTTTGGGATACAAAAAAAAGTAGCCCTCCAATGGTGGCTGCTTATCTTGACGTGATCCGCAACCTAAATCCCGATGGTGAGCTGCGACTGTATCCGGGCTCGCCCTGGATTGCACTTGAAGCCTGTCGTAGTCAAGACAAATTACGGCTCTTTGAAATGCATCCAAGCGAAGCGGATATCTTGACCATGAATCTTGAGCAACGCGGGGCGCAAACCCTGAAGCAAACGACTCTTTATGAAAGTGATGGTTTTGCCGGGCTCAAAGGGCATATTCCCCCTCCGAGCCGGCGCGCGATCGTGTTAATTGACCCGTCATACGAAGATAAAAAAGACTACCGCAATGTGATCGATACGATGAAGGATGCTCTGCTGCGGTTTCCGACGGGCTGTTACGCGATCTGGTGCCCGCAAGTGCAACGACGTGAGGCGCAAGAGTTGCCGCGTCAGCTAGAACGCGTGGGCGCTAAAAACTGGGTTTATGCCAGCTTGACCGTGCACAAACCTTCAGAAGACGGCTTAGGCTTACATGGTAGCGGGATGTTCGTCATCAATCCCCCCTGGACATTAAACGCGGCGCTCAAAGAAGCTCTGCCGTGGCTCGTGAAGGCGCTGGGGCAAGATACTCGCGCCGGCTACAAACTTGATTTTCTTGAACACTAAAAAACAAGCGTAGCAATCGGTAGCGTTTATTAGAATTGTTCATCGGCGCGCAGGTAGCGCCACTGACCCACCGGCAAGTCAGCTAAGCGCACCTGACCAATTCGCACCCGCTTCAGGCCTAAGACTTTGAGTCCGACAAGCTCGCACATTCGACGAATTTGCCGTTTTTTTCCTTCTCGCAAAACAAACTGTAACTGCTCTTCATTTTGCCAGCGAACCTGAGCGCGCTTAAGTTTTTTGCCGTCGAGCGATAGCCCTTCATTCAGCAACTCAAGTTTGCCGGGTGCCAAACGTCCTTGCACACGCACCAAATACTCTTTTTCGACGTCAGTATCATCGCCGATCAACTGGCGGGCTACTCGCCCATCTTGAGTCATCACCAGCAACCCAGTTGAGTCGATATCTAACCGCCCTGCGACGGCCAAGCCACGCAATTGGGATCGCTCAAAGCGTTGCGCGCTGCGATCAGACAGGGCACGACTTTGCGGGCCAATCAAGGCGACCGCGGGGGTATAACCGTCTTCAGCTTGCCCCGATACATAGCCCATGGGCTTATGAATCAGAATCGTCACCCGTGACGTTTGCTGAATCGCCGCCGAACGCTCGAGCGTAATCTCTTGCGTGGGCAAGGCGCGCTCGCCAAGCGTCACCACGACGCCGTCGACCTTGACCCAGCCGCGTTCAATATAACTATCTGCTTCGCGGCGTGAACACAAGCCACGCTCAGCCATTAATTTTGAAATGCGTACTTTTTCCATAACTTGCGATAATACAACCATGCAGAAACATCGTGATTTAAACAAGTGGTTAAAACACCCCGTGCCCCTTGTCTCTAGCTTACAACGCGAATGGCTGACACATCCGGGCGCCCTGACAGAGGCCTTGCGCCAAGTTGGCACCTTACATTTGCGCGTGCTGTCTGAAAAAGTTTGCCCCCTAGACACTGAAGAAGCGCTACGGCTCGGCTTAATCCCCGGGCAACCCACCTGGCAACGCGAGGTGTGTATGTCACTGAATGGTCAAGACTGCGTCCTCGCCCATAGCGTGACCTCGCTACAGGCGTCGCTTGGCAACTGGCAGGCCATGAAACGTCTGCGCAATCGACCGCTTGCCGATATTTTGTATCAAGATCGCTCAATTATTCGGTCGGGATTTGAATTCGGTCGTATCAGGCAAGGCATGCCACTTGCCAAAAGAATTCACGGGATTCACGCAGCAACAGGGATCACGTACGCCCGACGTTCAGTCTTTTGGCGCGCCCGCCAACCTTTACTTGTTGTCGAGGCTTTTTTGCCGAATTTTTGGCTGCAGGCGCGAGCCCAACGAGCCCACCGCTAGGTGGTCAAGAGGTCGCCTTAAGGGGCGCATCTGCAGGCACTGCTTCAAGCTCTTTGAAGCCAAGTCGGATTAATTTTGATGTCAATACGTAAGCAATGATACAAAGAACCAAAATTTTTAAAAGGTCGTAATCGGTCTCAAAATCCCAAGCCATGTGCAATACAACTGCGATTAAAAATAGTTTTAAAAAGTGCCACGACGTGAGCGCCGCAACTGTTGTTCCATGACGTTTTTTTGCCTGCCAGTACGCCGATGCGGCTATCGCCGTCCAGACCATGTGGGTAAATGGCGCAAGGATTCCGCGCATATGAATATTCAGAACTGTTTCATTCGAAATGATTTGTGAAAACTTCGATGGGGAGGTAAACAAAAATGTATCAAACGCGTAGCCTGCCGACTCGAAAGCATCGAAGCCCGCACCAACTGCAGCACCAATAAGCAACGCATTCAATCGATATTTAAAAGCGACCTCAGGCAATGCATTCAGAAGAATAATCAGTCCAACTAGCTTACCAACCTCCTCAACAATACCCGCTTTAGAGCTGCCTAACAAACGCAAGTCTGGAAAAAGCGTTGGCAAAACCTCGTACATCACTAAAGAAATCAGTATCGCCAGAACGCCACCAATCAGCGTGAGTTGTATAACCTTTGCAAAAGAAATATTTTTAGGTGTATTGAGCTCATACTAGTGTCCGGTTAAACCGGGTAAATT
>CAIYCP010000532.1 GCA_903924715.1 uncultured beta proteobacterium | reverse complement strand
GCCAACGATTTAGCCCACGCGGTCGATCAAATTTTGACGCAGGCGGTCTGACCTCATGTTGATCCTACGCGCCACAATCTACGCTTTATTTTTGTTAATCACCGTTATCCCCTATGCGTTCGCCTGCTTGCTCTGGTCGCCGCTACCGCTGCATTGGCGCTACAAATTAACGATGGGTTGGCCACAGCTGGCCGCTTGGGGGGCCAAAGTCATCTGCGGTATTCGCTGGCAAGTGCAAGGGGTTGAGAACCTTCCGGATGGCCCTGCGATCGTGCTGTCTAAGCATCAGTCAGCTTGGGAAACCCTCTTTTTACCTTCTCATCTGCCGCGGCAAATCTGCTTTGTGTACAAGCGAGAGTTGCACCGCGTACCCTTTTTTGGCTGGGGGATTGCTTTGTTGGGCATGATTCCAATCGACCGTACCAAGGGTCGTGACGCCTTCGAGCAGGTCGTTAAAGTCGGGCAACAGCGCTTAGACGAAGGTCGGTGGCCGCTATTGTTTCCAGAAGGAACGCGGATCGCCCCCGGAAAAATGGGTCGCTTCAAAATGGGCGGAGCCATCCTGGCCACGCGTACCGGTGCGCCTGTGATCCCAATTGCCCACAACGCTGGCGAACTTTGGCCGCGCAATGCTTTTATTAAAAAACCTGGGCTGGTCACCGTATCGATTGGCCCGGCCATCCCCTCGATTGGTTTAACCCCAGAAGAGTTAAACGCAAAAGTGTATGCCTGGATCGAAGCAGAGATGCATCGGCTCAGCCCAGAGCGCTATCCTAAATCGTCACCGACCCAGGCTTGAACGCCTGAGTTTCAAGCGCAAAATCATGACTCAACTTGATCTTTTGCTTTCAGACACAAGCACCCCGACACCGGGTTGGCTCGTTGCCCCTGAAACAATTGCGCTCGGTGGTAAGTGGCGTGTCGTGCGGCATGGCGATCAGTCAGTCGGTTTCGTATTAGTGCGCTCGCGACGTCGCAGCATTGGTTTCTCGATCATCGACGAAGGTCTACGGATCACGGCCCCAAACTGGGCCACCTTAGGCCAAATCGACGAAGCTGTTATCGAGAAAATGCCTTGGATCCTGTCTAAACTACAAGACTGGCAGGCACGCAAGGCGCAGCTTGCTATGGCGCATACGCGCTGGAAATCTGGTGGGCAGCTGCCCTACATGGGCTGCCAAATCACTCTGCAAATTGGCGTACCTGGCCCCCATGTGCCACACGGTCGAGCCCATTTTGAAGGCAATCACGAAGCGCCAGAGGCGGGTCAAACACTTTGGCTGCCCTTGCCCAACGATGCCGATACCCATCGCATGCGAGATATGACGCAGGCATGGTTACAAACCCGCGCAGCCGCCTGGTTTGACCAGCGTATCCATTATTTCTTAGAAAAAACTGGACGGACCATTCGACGCTGGCGCTTATCATCAGCGGCCACGCGTTGGGGATCTTGCACAAGCGATGGCAACATTATGTTGAATTGGCGCTTAATTCATTTTTCTCCGATGGTGATCGATTATGTGATCGCACATGAGTTGGCACACTTACGTGAAATGAATCACAGCCATGATTTTTGGTCAGAGGTTCAACAGCTTTATCCCGATTACCACACGGCCAAACAAATGCTGCAAAGACACACACCGGAAGGGATACCTGAAATTTAGTTTGAACTTTAATTGAAATTTCGTAATTTTCGGTGTTCGGTGTTCGGT
>CAIYCP010000531.1 GCA_903924715.1 uncultured beta proteobacterium | reverse complement strand
CTAATGTGGCGCGGCATTTCTTGCACGCTGAACTTGAGGACTGCAAAATAATGGCGCGGTGAGGTGTACAACTTGATTGAGTTGAGTCAAAATTGCTGCAACGCATCAAACCATCGCAGCAGTAAGCGTAGCCTCTTTGTACCTCTGTTAATCTTCTTTAAAGAATCGCTTCATTAATTGCTGAGAGACTCGCCCTGATGAAAAAAAATCACGCCTTCACGCGTTACGCGCAAACAAAAATCGCGCTTCTTGGTTTCTGTGCCCTAGTGTCTGTTGCATTTGGTGATGCGGTTCAAGCGCAAGTGCCAAACAAGCCCATTACCTTGATTGTTCCGTTTGCAGCCGGTGGCAATCTTGATATCGTCGGGCGCTTAATTGCACCTGGGTTGGCCAAGCACCTGGGTCAATCGGTTGTGGTGCAGAATAAACCAGGCGCGGGGGGGGTCCTTGGCGCTACAGAGCTCTCGAGAGCTGAGCCCGACGGGTCTGTCTTGCTGGTGAGTACGCCCAATGCGATTACCGTTGCGCCTAAGATGGTGCAGACGCAATACACCTTAGACAGTTTTGCGGCTGTCGGCTTGATCTCTTCGACCTCTCTGTTGCTGGTCACCCGCACCGAGCAACCAAAATTTCAGGATTTCGCCGGCTTTGTCGCCTATGCCAAAGCCAATCCCGGCAAAGTCAGTGTCGCGAACGCGGGTATTGGTACCTCGAACCATATCGCCATCACGCAACTGCAAGCCATGGCGGGCATCGAGCTTAATGTGATTACCTATAAAGGTTCTGGGCCGGCCAATATCGATTTGCTAGGTGGGCAAGTCGATGTAAGCATTGATCAATTATCAAGCGCGATTACCCATCTTAAGTCCGGCCGTGCGCGCGCCATGATGGTGGTCTCGTCAGAGCGTGACTCGCTGGTGCCCGAAGTACCGAGTGCGAAAGAATTAGGTTTGCCACAGCTTGAGGTCAATACTACTGCGGGCCTGTTAGCACCGGGCAAGACTCCCGCTGCAACGCTTGTGCTGTTGAATCAAGCCTTGAATCAAACGCTTGCGGATCCTCAAATTCAAGCACAACTGATCCGGGCTGCGAGTCAGGCTCGCCCTGGGCCAGCCTCCGTCTTTACAGCAATGATGCAAAAAGAAGACAAACAGGCCGCAGAGCTAGCGGCAGCCGGAAAGCTTAAACCCGAGTAAGTGAATAAGACCGAAGCGCCTGAACCAAGTTTTTTGGTTCAGGCATTGTACGGATACGTTAGTAACCGAGTTGGCGATTCACTTTGTTGTCGAGTTGCCCCGTTGTGGTGAGTTTTGCAAAGTTGGCAAACCAACAATCCAAGACGCGCTGCACATAGTCGGGGGCATCACAAGAAATGTGTGGGGTCACGATCAGATTAGGCGTTTTCCAAAGCGGCGAGTTTGGATCAAGTGGTTCTTTATCAAACACATCAAGAACCGCACCAGCCAGATGCTCGCGTTCAAGGTGCTTGATAACGGCGCTGTAATCCACGATGGGTGAACGGCCGATATTGATCAAGCCTGAACCCTTGGGTAAGAGTCCAATTCTGGCCTCGGTGATCAGACCACGGGTGTCGGCAGTGAGGGGGGCGGCAACAATTAAAAAATCGGTGCGAGGTAATACGGTGTTGAGCTGGCTCACGCTGATCGTTTCATCTGCAATCGCTTGAGGCGTGCCCGAGCGAGTGACCGCAATGACTTTCATGCCAAGACGTTTTGCACCGAGCCCAGCTGCACGACCCACATCGCCAAATCCGATCACGGTCGCCGTTTTACCTTTGATGTTGAACTCGTGAATCATGTCCCAAACACCACGCGATTGGTTCGCGAGGATTTGTGGCATCTTGTTATGCAGCATAAGTAAAGCCATGCTAATGAAGTCTTCGGTCTTATCGCCATGGATCCCGCTGCTGTTGGTCACGGTGATCTGCTCAGGTAACCAATCAAGTGGGAGCAGATGGTCGACACCTGCACCTGTGGTGTGAAGCCACTTAAGTTTTTTAGCTTGCACGATTTGAGTGCGATCAATTGGACCCGCGATCATCGCATCAGCATCACTGAGTGCTTTTTCTAAAATATCACCGTCCCAGCCGACAGAGACATCGATCTGCGCAGCAAGCGCTGGATGTCTCTGTGCAGCTTGGTTCCACTGTTCGAGGCTTAAGTGAAACAGCGAATTACGGAGACGACCGTTTTCTAAATGGAGTCTGAAGCGTGTTGACATAAATTTATCTGAGCGTGATGGTCGGGCTGGGCGAACGTTCAATGAACAGCATCATACTAGTTTTGCTGTTTTTATTGAGTGATTTATGTACAAGTTATTCTGCTTTAACGTTTGCAACCCGAGTGATCTTGGCCCATTTATCGAACTCAGTCACTAAGTGGTCGCTGAATGCTTTCGGAGTCGTGGCGCCAAGCACCGCACCAAGATTGGCCAATCGTTTATTCAAATCAGGCGAGGCCATTGCTAGCGCGAAACCTTTTTGCAAGCGGTCAACGACGTCAGAAGGCGTTCCTTTGGGTGCAATAAAGCCGATCCAAGGCGCGATCTCGAAGCCAGGGACCCCCGACTCTGCAATAGTTGGCACCTCGGGGATCAAATTCATTCTTTGTAGTCCAGTGACCGCAAGCGCACGTAGCCGACCTTGCTTGACCTCTTGTTCAACCAGAATCCAGTTGATGAAGGTGAGTTGCACTCTTCCTGAGATCAGATCAGTCATCGAAGGACCTAAACCTTTGTAGGGAATGTGATTGAGCTGGGCACCCGAGAGCATTTGAAGAAGCTCACCCGATAAATGCGCAGTCGAGCCAACGCCTGCTGAGGCATAGTTCACACTACCCGGGTTGGCCTTGGCGTAGGCAATCACGTCTTGAACATTTTTGACTGGAAACT
>CAIYCP010000530.1 GCA_903924715.1 uncultured beta proteobacterium | reverse complement strand
TTGTCTGTCTGCAGCGCCAGAAGGCGTTGCTCGACCGCTGCGCGCAACTCGCCCATACGTTGATCGTTGGTTTGGATCAAGCTTTGCCATTGCGCTGTAAAGCCAGCCGCGAATCTGGCCAGAGATTCGGCGCTCTCGCTGCGGCCCGCCGCAGCATCGCGTGCCACCGCAGATCTAAACTCTGCATCTGCCTGCGCGATTTCAACGCGCAAAGCGCGTGATGACTCAGCGAGTTCAGTGCGCAGTTGTCGCTGACTTTCAAGTTGCTCGGCACGCTGGGTGCGCTCAAACCGCTCTTGTGTTGCGATAATCTGATCAAGCTTCGTGTCGGCTTGTTCACCGCCAGTGACCCGTAGCTTGAACCATACCAACACCACAAACGCAGCCCCGACAACCGAAGCCAGTGCGGTCACAGCCAAGAATAGTGCGTGATCGGTCATGCCGAACCCAATTTTTCGAGATAACGTTTTTCGTTAAAGCCCACCGTGACCGACCCATCAAGGTAGACGGTCAAAGGGCGGCGAATCAGGGCCGGAAATTGCGCAATCAAGGCAAGCCATTGCGCGTCAGTTTGGGGGTCTTTTAAGGTATCAGACAGCTGACGCCAAGTCATCGAGGCGCGGTTCACGAGCTTTTCAAATCCCCCAAGCGTATGGGCCCATTTTTTTAAATCTGCGGGCGCGATCGGAGTGGCCCGATAATCAACAAAGGTATGGCTGATCCCCTTTTGATTCAACCAAGCACGCGCTTTGACACACGTACTGCATTGAACGAGACCATACATAGTTAACGCCATCAGGTTTTATCCCAGAAAATTGGCAAATCACGCTGAATAGAAATCATAGTGCTTTTTTTAGCCTTGATTGGCAAGGGATTGATACCCCTGCTTGAGCGAGCTCCAGCAACTGGACTCGCGCTCAGGGACCACTTTACGTATCGAGCGCAACATACGTGAGAGATTTTCGGCGCGCTGCACGTTGGTCAACCCCGCACGGCGTCCGCGATCCAGATCAATAATCCAAACCTGATCGTTTGCATCCACCAAGAGATTAAAGACATTTAAATCGGCGTGCCACACACCAAACTGATGCATCTGTGCAATCACGCGACCGGCTTCGTGCCAGACACTTGGCTCATGACGCAGCGCAAGCGGTTGGGCATTAGAAATACGTTGCGTCAACACCGCGGCGCGATAGGTCAACCCCTCGCGCCACACTGCTGCCCCCAAGGGACGCGGCACTGGCAAGCCGGCCAGCCACATCTCGCGCAACAAATCAAACTCGGCAAATGAGCGTGTATGCACAAGTCCTGTCCAAATATAACGATCGCGCACAAAGTGCCGCATCAAACCGCCGCGTCTAAAGTGCCGCAAAACGGCCTCAAACGGTAAGAGTTGAATAAACCAGGCGGCAGCACGACCACCTGAAGGCACTACTTGCGCCTTTGAGGGTGGGTAGCTTGGATCAAAACGATTCAAGAGGGGCTCGGTGAGCACGCTGTCGTAGCGCAGGTAGGCTTGCTCAACCGTTTGCTCAAGCACCGTTGACGAGCGCTCGAGAGAGATTGAGCGATTGCTTGGAGCAGGTGAATACGTTGGGCTGAGTGTCATGATCAGACCTGACGCAAAATAGTCAAGGGCGGCGTCTGCAATACCCCGCGTAAAGCCAAGGCCCCGGCAAGCCACGCACCAAACATACAAAACGCGGTGCCAAGTAACCAAGGCCACCAGGTAAACCGCATATTGAATTCAAAGAGCCAAGTGGACAGCGCCCAGGCGGCAAGCGTCGCTCCGCCTGCAGCCAACACCCCCGCAAGCGCCCCAACAGCTAGCAGTTCAATACGTTGAGCTGTTGCTAACTGGCGCCTCGATGCCCCAAGTGCCCGCATCAAGGCAGCCTCACGCACGCGTTCGTCTCGGGTAGCGGACAAAGCGGCCGCCAGTACCAGCGCACCGGCAAAGAGCGAAAACACAAACAAGCCCTGAACGGCTACCGATACTTTATCCAGGATGCTCTGCAACTGCCCCAAGATTGCACCCACATCAAAAACCGTCAAGTTAGGAAATTTTTGCACAAGCTTTTGTAGCGGCTCAGTCTGTTCAGGTTGTAAATGAAACGCAGTCATATACGTTTGCGGCGCGTCTTTTAAAGAGGCGGGCGTCATGATGGCAAAAAAGTTTGCACGCATTGAATCCCAGTCGACCCGACGCAGGCTTGTTACTGTCACGTTGATAACCTGGCCCGCAACATCAAATTCTAAACGATCACCAAGCTGCAACTTCAGTGTTTTAGCCAACCCAGTTTCAAGAGACACTTCGAAAGCATCCGATATCAGATCACGGCCCGCAACCACCTGACCGGGTTCGGGTAACTGCGCGGCGTACGACAAATTAAACTCGCGTTCGATCAAACGCTGCGCACGCTCTTCGGTGTAATCACTCGCGCTTAATGGCTCTGCGTTGCGTGACAGTAGTCTTCCCCTCACCATGGGCGACATCACCGCGCGAGTTAAACCCGCTTCGCGTAACGCTTGCCCGACACCGTCGACTTGATCTGGCTGCACATTGATCAGAAAGCGATTGGGTGCATCGGGCGGCAAGGTACGTTGCCACCCCGCAAGCAAGTCGGTACGAACGATGGTCAACAGCAAGATCGCCATCATGCCCACGGCTAACGCACTGATTTGTGCGATGGTCGCCGCACGCCGACGCACAACACCAGTGATCGCAAAACGCATTACCGGAAACGCAGTTAAATATCGACGCAGCATCGAAAGTGCCCACAATGCAGCGGCACTCACCACTCCAAACAATAGCGAGGCCACTAAAAAGCCTAAGGCCAGACCCACGCCTAATTTAAGATCATTTGCAATCCACCACATGAGCAAGGAAAATCCGGCCACGCCAAACAGATAACCTAACAGGCTGCGTGCGGGCACTCGCGGGTGGGAAGCTCTAAAAATCTGCGTGGGTGCAACCTGCCGAAGGGCCTGTAACGGAGGCCACGCGAACGTCAGCAATAACCAGAGACCGGCGAACAAACCTTGCAAGGCAGGCATCCAAGAGGCCGAGGGTAAATCTGCCCCGATCAAATCACCCAAAGCACCGATCATCAAAAACTGAGCACCCCAACCCAAAAGCGTGCCCATGACTGACCCAGCTATACCGACCAAAACAAACTCACCCATCACGATGCGCGAGACCGTGCCCTGCGTCGCCCCTAAACAGCGCATCAACGCGATACTTTGTCGATGACGCTGACTAAAACGTCTTGCAGCCAGTGCCACAGCGACCGCTGCAATGAAGACGGCCAACATCGCCACCAGTGCTAAAAACTGTTGCGCTCGGTCAAGTGAGCGACGAATTTCAGGACGCCCTGCTTCGATGGTCAGAATTTTTTGACCACCTTTCATTTGGGCTTCGAGCCAGGTGCGATACGACTGCACCGCAGCCGCATCACCGGCAACTAACAGTGAATGGCGCACCCGACTGCCGGGCGCGATTAAACCTGTACGTGCTAAATCCTCGGCACGAAACATCGCCCGAGGCGCCAAATTTACAAACTGTGGGCCGCGGTCGGGTTCGTAAGTAATCACGCGTGAAATCGTGAGCGTCACATCACCCACCTTGAGCTGCTGACCGATCTGAAGACTTGTTTGTCCCAAAATTGGCGCGTCAACCCAGACTTCACCGACACTCGGGGCAATTTGGGTCACCTGATCTGGCGCAGCAATGGCCGTTGTTGTGCGTAAGCTTCCGCGCAGCGGGTAACCTGCTTGCACTGCCTTTAACGATGAGAGCACCAGCTGATCGTTTGAGCCAACCATAGACGGAAACTGCCACGTCAGAGCGGTCTTTAACGCGCGCGCATGCGCTTGGGTCAAAAAGTCTTCGGGTACAGGCGTGTCAGATTCAAACACCAAGTCTGCACCGAGCATCTGCGCTGCATCACGCTCAAGCGCTCGCCCGACGCGATCAGCTAAAAAGCCCACGCTGGTGATCGCTCCTACCGCCACAACGACAGCAAGCGCAAGCAAGCGTAAATCGCCCGCCCGCGCATCGCGCCAAGCTTGTTTGAAAGTGAGTTTAAAAATATTCATCGCGTCTAGTTTTATGCACGCAGTCGATCAAGCGCGTCTTGTAAGCGATCAACTGCCCAGACCTCTAAACCTTCAATCGGCTGGCGTGGTGCATTTGCCTTAGGAATAATCGCCACTGAAAATCCCAACTTGGCAGCTTCGCGCAAACGCTCTTGCCCACGCGGTGCCGGCCTGACTTCACCGGCCAAGCCAACTTCGCCAAACGCAATCAACCCTTTGGGCAGTGGTCGATCACGCAAAGAAGAAATAATAGCTAACAACACTGCAAGATCGGCTGCAGGCTCGGTAATTCGCACACCACCCACCGCATTGACAAACACGTCTTGGTCAAACGTCGACACGCCAGCATGTCGATGCAGAACCGCCAGCAGCATCGCCAGGCGATTGCCCTCAAGTCCAACCGACAAGCGTCGCGGGTTTGGAACATGTGCGGTATCAACCAGGGCCTGGATCTCAACCAAAAGCGGCCGCGTACCTTCTTGCGTGGCCATGACGCATGACCCCGATACCTCGTTAGTGTGTTGCGACAAAAACAAAGCTGAAGGATTAGAAACCCCGCGTAATCCGCGATCGGTCATCGCGAAAACGCCCAACTCATTGACCGCTCCGAAGCGATTTTTAAAAGCGCGCACAAGACGAAACGACGAGTGCGTATCGCCCTCAAAATACAGTACGGTATCAACGATGTGTTCAAGTACTCTTGGGCCCGCCAACGTACCATCTTTCGTGACATGACCGATCATGACGATCGGAATCCCCGCTTGTTTAGCCAGGCGCGTTAATTGTGCCGCGCACTCTTTCACTTGCGACACCGAACCTGGTGCAGCACTTAGTTCACTTGAGTAGATTGTTTGTATCGAATCGATGACGGCCACAGCCGGCTTTTGTTCAAGCAAAGCGTGCTGAATCGCTTCGAGTCGAATTTCGGCAAAGAGATCAACAGATCCACCAGAAAGCCCCAGCCGTCTGGCGCGCAAAGCGACCTGTTCAGCCGATTCTTCACCGGTCACATACAACACTCGGGACTGCCCCGACATCGCGACGAGCGCCTGAAGCAACAAGGTTGATTTACCAATACCTGGATCGCCACCGATTAAAACCACGGCACCCGCCACCAAGCCGCCACCCAGCACACGATCAAACTCAGCAATGCCGGTTGAGATGCGCGGCAGCTCAAGCGCCTCGACATCAGACAAACTACGCAAAGGCGCCGCACCGGCTAACGGTGCGTAGCGGTGCTCAGCATGGCCCGTTGGGCCCGCATCTTGCGATTCTTCGAGCGTGTTCCACGCATTGCAATGCGTACACTGACCCAGCCACTTCGGGCTGATGCCGCCACACTCAGTGCAGGTAAAAATCGTTTTAATTTTGGCCATGGGCTAGTTTAACCATCGCTTGGTCTGCGTGCCATGCCTGACAGCCTAAAGATTACGACGCGGTGCTACCTAAACTGCCCCCGCCATCAATCCCAATAATCTGACCCGTGATGAAACCGGCCTCGGCTGATAGCAAGAAACTGATGAGCGCCGCCACCTCATTTGCCGTACCCAGGCGCCCCATAGGGACCATAGCCGCAGCGGTCGATGAGACATCTGCCGTGGGCATTGCGTTCATAAAGAGTTCAGTGTCAATTGCCCCAGGTGCCACTGCATTCACCGTGATCCCGTATTCGGCCAAATCCAGGGCCCAAGTCTTTGTGCAGCCAATAATGGCGCTTTTGGCCGCCGCGTAGCTCGTCGCATCCCGCGCACCACGCACCGCTAAGCTGCAAAGATTGATGATTCGACCACTGCGACGCACTTTCATCGACTCAACAAACGCTTGCGTAACCTGAACAGCCGTGCGTACGTTCAGATCAAAGGTCTCGTATAGGGCAGACAATTCAACCGAGCCGAGCGGTTGTGAGATCGCAGAGCCAACATTATTGACCACAGCATCGACTGGGAATTTGTCGCGGATAACCTGTAATACGTCTTGTGTTTGACCTGCGTCGGACAGGTCGCACTCGTATAAATAGCCAGGAAAGTCTATTTCAGCCGTATTGCGGGCAATACCGACCACGTGGCAACCACGATCAGCTAGACGTTGTGTGAGCGCCCAACCGATTCCTTTTGTTGCACCGGTAATTAATACACAACTATCTTTCAAACTGCTCTCCGAGCCAGCGCACAAAGGCGCTTGTTAGTGCTAGTCTACCGCAGCTAAAGCGCTGCCAGCCTGACGATATAAGGGTCTTTTAGAGGCTAATTAGGCAAAAATGAAGTACTGCTGGGTTAAATCGCGCGTATCAGAGCACTTTGATCTCAAAATATGTCTACTAATCACTACGAAAACTTTCCAGTTGCTTCATTTTTACTGCCAAAACACTTACGTCAGGCCGTTCTGAACATCTATCGCTTTGCCCGTAGCGCTGATGACATCGCCGACGAAGGCGACGCAACTGACGACCAGCGCCTAAGCGCCTTGCAGGCCTATCGCCAATGCCTTCAAGCCTGCCAAACTGCCACACCCGAGCACACGCCTGGAGCTCACCCTACTTTGGTTGAGATATTTACTCCGCTCGCACAGACCATTGCCGTGCATCAACTGCCGCTAGAGCCCTTTGAAAACCTCTTATCGGCCTTCGAGCAAGATATTGTCCAAAAGCGTTACCCAGACCAACTCACGCTCGACGACTATTGCAAACGTTCTGCCAATCCAGTCGGTCGATTAATGTTGCACCTTTATGCCGCAGTCAATAGAGAGACCCTCGCGCAATCCGATGCAATTTGCACCGCGTTGCAACGGATCAACTTTTTACAGGATGTCGCGATTGACTGGGAAAAAAACCGTATTTACCTGCCCCAACAAGAATTGCTACGTTTTGGGGTCACCGAAGATTCAATTGCAACCAGCACCACCAATCAC
>CAIYCP010000529.1 GCA_903924715.1 uncultured beta proteobacterium | reverse complement strand
CGCCGTTGAAATATTGGGCGCTGCCAAGGGCATCAATTACAAAACGCAAGATTTTGTTGAAGAAGTGAATGCTTTGACTCAAAAAAAGGGCGTCAATGTGATTTTGGACATGGTGGCGGGCGAATACATTGGGCGCGAACTCAAGTGCCTGGCTGACGAGGGCCGTATTGTGCTGATCGCGACGTTAGGGGGCGGTAAGTCAACGTTTAGCTCTGCTGAGTTGATGCGCAGGCGCTTGACGATTACCGGTTCAACCCTGAGGCCGCGTCCGGTCGCGTTCAAGGCTGAGATTGCCCGAGCCCTCCAAAAACACGTCTGGCCGCTCTTAAGTGCGGGCAAGATCAAGCCCGTGATCTTCAAAACCTTGCCGCTTGAACAAGCGGCTCAGGGGCACGCCATGATGGAAGCGGGCGAACAAATCGGCAAAATCATCCTCACAACGGCTTAAGTGTTTCCGCAATACGGTACGACAGGATACAATCTTGGGTTATCTCGACTTTATGTCGCTGGTTTAGCGTAAACAGCAGGGTTGTGTCCTATGACAGCATCGCGTACTCGCCTAATTATGGGCAACTGGAAAATGCACGGCACTTTGGCGGATAACGCTAAATTGCTCGCAGGGGTGCGCGCAGGCGCGAACACCTTGGCCTTGGGTGCCCAACTGGCCGTTTGCGTGCCTTTTCCCTATTTGTCTCAAGCGCAGCAGGTGCTCGGCGGTTCTGCGGTGTCTTGGGGTGCACAAGATCTCAGCGCACAAACCCACGGTGCGTTCACTGGCGAGGTGTCTGGCGCAATGCTAAAAGATTTCGCCTGCCGCTATGTGTTGGTTGGCCACTCAGAACGGCGCTCAATGCACGCTGAGTCGGATCAGTTGGTGGCATATAAAGCAAAAGCGGCATTGGCTGCTGGGTTGACTCCAGTGGTTTGTGTGGGCGAGTCTCTGGCCCAACGAGATGCCAACCAGGTGTTGGTCGTGATTCAGCAGCAGTTGGCCCCCGTGCTCGCCCTGGGTGCTGAGGCTGTTAAAAAATGGTTGTAGCCTATGAGCCTGTTTGGGCAATTGGTACAGGGCGCACCGCAACGCCAGAGCAGGCGCAAGAAGTTCACGCTGCGATTCGAGCTGCGTTGCAGGCGATTGCTGCGGGTCAAGTTCAAATTTTGTATGGCGGCAGCGTGAAAGCTGCGAATGCTGCCAGTTTGTTTGCGATGCCTGATATCGACGGTGCGTTAGTCGGCGGTGCATCTTTAGTGGCTGAAGATTTTCTGGCGATCGCTGCTTAAGGCAGTATCGTCAATCATCAGTTTAGTCGTTTAGTTTTCGGAGTCTTTCAATGTCTTGGATGTTTACTCTTCTGCTGGTTGTGCAGATCTTGTCATCGTTAACCATCATTTCCTTGGTGCTTTTGCAGCAAGGAAAGGGTGCCGATATGGGTTCGGCGTTTGGGAGTGGTTCAGCCGGTAGTTTGTTTGGTGCAACGGGTGCTGCGAATTTTATGTCGCGTGCTACCAAGTG
>CAIYCP010000528.1 GCA_903924715.1 uncultured beta proteobacterium | reverse complement strand
CCGATCTGGACACACCTTACCGAGTTTCGTTCTAGGTCTTTTGTTAGTGTTAATTTTCGCAGTCAGTTTAGGTTGGTTACCGAGCGGAGGGTTTAGCGGTTTTGAGCATGCGATATTACCGATCCTGACACTCACGGTGGGTGGCGCTGCGGTCTTGGCACGTTACACGCGATCATCAATGCTCGAGGTCTTGGGGCAACCTTACATACGCGCAGCTTCTGCTAAAGGCCTACGCTGGTCTCAAGTTGTGATTCGCCACGCCTTGCCCAACGCGGCACTCCCGATCATCACGATCGCCGGACTCATGTTCGGAGGGCTGATCGCGGGTGCCGTGGTGGTCGAAAGCGTATTTTCTTGGCCGGGAGTCGGTCGACTCACTGTATCAGCAGTCGGCAATCGTGATCTGGCTGTCGTTCAAGCCGCGTTGCTACTGATTACGGTCAGTATGGTCGCAACCAACCTATTTGTCGATGCCATCTACTGCTTGTTCGATCCGCGCTTACGCGCCAGCTCTACTTCGCATCACTAAGTGCGACCCGCAATGAATCTTAGCGAAAAATTACCACCTATGACTGTAGCAACCCCCTCACTTCCCAAAGTGTCACGCCATTATTTTTGGCAAGAGTACCCACCACTCGTCGTCGTGGCGATTGCGTGGATCATTGGGATATTTGTCATCGCAGCGCTAGCAGATCTTATTGCACCCTACGCCTATACTGCACTTGACCTCAAGGCGCGCCTGCAACCGCCAGTGGGCTTAGGCGGCACGACGCGACACTTGCTCGGCACAGATGAACTTGGGCGTGACGTTCTTTCGCGGCTCTTGATCTCGGTTCAAGTCAGTCTATTGATTGCCTTTGCGAGCACGTTGCTTTCAGCTGTAATCGGCCTAACCTTGGGATTTTTGGCTGCACATTTCAAAGGCTGGCTTGAGCAGGTCGTACTCACGCTGATTGATTTTCAAGCATCGATCCCTTTTATGATCATTGCCTTGGCGGTTTTGGCTTTTTTTGGTAACACACTTGTACTTTTTATTTGTTTGATGGGTTGCCATGGCTGGGAGCGCAGCGCCCGCATTACACGCAGCCTGACAATCGCGGCAAACGAACAAGGCTATGCCAATGCAGTGCATGCACTCGGCGCTAGCTCTTGGCGGGTCTACTTTCGGCATATTTTGCCTAACATCGCAAGCACACTGATAGTCAGTATGACGCTCACGTTTCCTGAAGTGATTTTGCTTGAATCAGGCCTTTCTTTCTTAGGCTTGGGGGTACAGCCACCTCTTACCAGCCTGGGCAATATGGTGGGCTATGGTCGAGAATATTTACAAACTGCCCCCTGGATTTTGCTCGCCCCGAGCTGCGTCATTGTGTTGACAACCTTCTCGATCAGCCTGACGGGCGACTGGTTGCGTGACAGGCTAGATCCAACTCTGCGTTAATTTATTTCTTACGGATTCATCTCATGACAGCTAAACAAAAAAATGTCTTAATGATTGTGGTCGACCAGTGGCGCGGTGACACGCTCAAAAATCTTGGGCACTCCGTTATTCAAACCCCAAATATCGAGTCCTTAGCCAGCGAAGGCGTGACGTTCGCTAAGCATTACACGCAGGCGGTCCCGTGCGGCCCCGGTCGTGCCTCGATGCTGACGGGTCTTTATATGATGACTCATCGCGCGGTACAGAATACGATTCCGCTGGATGCGCGTCACACCAATATCGCAAAAGAAGTACGCAAAGCCGGCTATCAGCCCGCCTTAGTGGGCTACACCACCACGACCCCGGATCCCCGTGAAACTGCCGCCGAAGACCCGCGTTTTAAAGTCTTAGGGGCAGATATGGAGGGCTGGCATCCGGTCGGTTCATGGGGCCTGGATAAAGAGGCCTACTTTGCCTGGTTGTCATCGCAGGGCTTCGCCATACCCAATAAACCTAACGATATCTGGTTACCGCAAGGTGCAACCGAAGCTGACATTGGTGCAACGGCTAAACCAAGCATCGTTCCTGCACATTTATCCGACACCACTTGGTTCACAGACCGTGCGCTCGAATACCTGCAAGGTACAGAGAACAAGCCCTGGTTCTTGCATCTTGGCTACTACCGTCCCCACCCGCCCTTTAGCGCTGCGGCACCGTACCACGAGATGTATGACCCGAAGGACTGTCCACCACCGATTCGCGCTGCGAGCAAAGATCTTGAGGCGTCCCAGCATCCACTCTTGGCGTATTACCTTCAATCAATCGAGCGTCGTCGCTTTTTTGAAAATGGACAGGGGCTTGGCGCAGATATGCAAGATGCTGAAGTCCGGCAAATGCGCGCCACCTACTATGGCTTGATGTCTGAGGTCGATCATCACATCGGACGTGTCTTTGACTATTTAAAAAAGACGGGTCAATGGGATAACACTTTAATCGTACTGACAAGCGATCATGGCGAGCAACTAGGTGATCACCATTTGCTGGGAAAAATTGGCTACTTTGATCAAAGTTTTCATATCCCAATGATTGTGCGTGACCCAAACCCCGAAGCGGATGCCACGCGCGGAAATATTGTTCGGAACTTTACCGAAACAATTGACACGATGCCTACGATCTTGAACTGGCTTGAGCGCCCAATCCCCAGAACGTGCGACGGCCACTCGTTGTTGCCATTTGTACAAACCGGTATCGCGCCAGCTGACTGGCGCACTGAAGTGCATTATGAATTTGATTTCAGAAATATTTACTATTCAAAACCCGAAGATTTTTTGGGGCTATCGATGGATCAATGCGCACTTTCAGTGATTCAGAACGATCAGTATAAGTATGTGCATTTTGCAGCGCTGCCGCCACTATTCTTTGATCTGACCACAGATCCCTCACAGCTTCACAATGTTGCGCAAGATCCAAGCTACGCCCTCGAATTGTTAAAGATGACTCAAAAAATGCTCGATTGGAAACTCTTGCATGCCGACCGCACTTTGACTGGCTATGCGGCAACTCCAGCGGGCTTAGTGTCTCGACTATGAAAGCAGCTAAAGATATTGTCAGCAACTATTCGGCCATCGTCTTTGACCTCGATGGCACGCTCATGCATACCGAGCCCGATATTCGCAAAGCCACTAATCAAGCACTGATTGACTGTGGTTTTCCGACACTGGCCCCCGAACAAGCAATTCCAAACTTATATGGGCCACTGCCTGATATTCTCGCGTCAGTGATGACGCTCGTCCAAGCACCCGCAGTGGCTGCTGACGATATCCAACAGGCTTACCTCACCCATTATGCTCGGCAAGCGCACGACCATTCGTTTCTATATCCAAACGTCTTGAGTTTTCTCGATCAATTAATATCGCGCGGCTATCACTTAGCCGTCTGCACCAACAAGATCGAGATTTCTGCTAAGCAGGCGCTTGAACGGCACGGATTGTCTTCGTATTTTAAAGTTGTGACGGGAGGCGACACGACAGCGCATGCTAAACCGCACGCATTGCCTTTACTCACCACAATCGAATCCTTACAAGTCGAAGCCAGCGAGTGCCTATTGATCGGCGATACACACGTCGACGCACTCTGTGCAAGCAACTGCCACATACCATTTATTTTTCACCGTAATGGCTACGGCGATCACTCTGTGCAGCAGTACCCAATTGCGGCGAGCTTTGCAGAGTACTCAGAGGTTTGTCTTTAGCTGCATGGTCGTTTTTAAGGCGCTAGTCGGATCCTCGTTCGCAATCAAGGATCTAAAAATACTCTCCGTGCGCGCAATCACTGAACTCCAATCGCGATCGACCGCAGTCTGACGCGCAGCGACTCGCATTTGGGCGCGCAACGTAGGGTCTTCAACGACTTGCTGGGCGGCCTCGAACAGCTGCGCCTCTTGGTTGGGCGCGAGCACCATGCCATTGCGCCTATGCTCGATGAGCTGCCCGGCTGCCGCGTGATCGTAAGCCACCACAGCCAGGCCGCTTGCCATCGCCTCAATCGTCACATTCCCAAAGGTCTCGGTCAGACTCGGAAAAATAAACAAATCTGCACTCGCGTAATGTTTAGCCAGATCCAGACCGGTGCGCGTTCCCGCAAAAATCGCATCAGGGATACTGCGTTCGAGGGCGTGACGCAAAGGTCCATCGCCAACGATGACCAGTTGCACTGGTAGGCCCTGAGCTTGCAAGGATTTAAAACAGCGTACAACGGTATCGAGATTTTTTTCGACTGCCAAACGTCCGACTGATAAGAGGACTTGTGTCTGTGGGGTCGCGCCCCAGTTCTGTCGCAATTGTTCGTCTCGCTTAGCAGGTGAGAAGTTTTCTGTATCAACACCGCGAGGCACAACCATCAGTCGATCAAAGCCAATTTTTGACAACTCTGCCATCAAACCTTGTGTTGGCACCATCGTACAGTGCGTCGCGTTATGAAATTTGCGCATATAGGCCACAATCGCGCCCTTCAGCCAACCAAAACCATAGAACTGGCTATACGCATGAAAGTTAGTTCTAAAGTCTGAACTGGTGGGGATTTTGAGCTTACGTGCCGCCCGCGAGGCCGACCAACCTAACGGACCCTCAGTCGCAATATGCACAAGATCAGGTCGTTGCTTCAGCCATAGTTTTTGTAAGGCGCCTTGAGCCGGCAAACCCATACGTAATTGCTTGTACATCGGAATCGGTGCGCCACGCACCAAGACCTCTTGATAGCGTGAATCTGTGGCCGCCTCGGTATCACTATGATGCCGAGGCCTGACCAACATCAGTTCGTGCCCTCGCGCACGCAAGCCCTCTACGATCTTCGACACTGTGTGTGCCACCCCATTGATGTCAGGGGGATAGGTTTCAGTCACTAACGCTATTCTAAGACTGGGTTTGTCGGGATAAATTCGATCGACTTGAATGGGTGCGTATTCTGTCATCTGAGCTCTTTATCACTTTGATGTAAAGACACTTTAATCGATTCATATAACCGTTCGATGACAACACGAAATTGAAAATAAACTGCAACACTAATGTCATCAAAAATTCATCTTTTGAACCCATGCATCTGAAATAATCTGTTCCTAGGGCTTGCCCATAATCTATCTTATTCGCGACATAGACAACCCAAGGGATCACGATGAAAGAATTGCTAAACACTTTAAGAATACAACGCTGGGATGATCATCGCTATTATCACCACAGTCGCATTAACCAAAGTCTGCACTTAGTCAGTGCGTTGTCATTTTTAGTGTCTTACGTGCTGCTATTCATAAATCCAGTCGCAGCCTCATTGGTTGCCTGGCTAGTTGCCATGACAACCCGTCAATCGGGTCATTTCTTTTTTGAACCGAAGGGATACGATCACGTCAACCAAGCAACACATGAACACAAAGAAGAAATCAAAGTTGGCTACAACTTGCATCGTAAGATTGTGTTGCTGTCGATTTGGGCCGCGATACCTGTACTAGCCTACATTCAGCCTTCGCTGATTACCTGGGCTGTACCTGAGGCCTACGAAGATACGACGGTGCGTATTGTCGGTATGGCCTGGCTCTTTTTGGGTGTTGCTGGTTTGTTATTCAGAGTGGCTCAACTGTGTATCAAAGAAAATTTCAAAGCAGCGTTTGCCTGGGCGTTAAAAATCCTGACAGATCCCGTACACGATGTCTTGCTGTACCGCCGCTCACCGCTTTATTTAATGCGTGGTGAGTTAATTGATCCCATGCCACATGTTCAGTCGCATTAAGCACTAAACAATCAGAGACTTTGGCGCTTAAACCAAACGCTCGAAGTCTCTGATTGCGCTCCTCTTCTTGTTTTTACAGCTTAGTTTGCTGCACCATCTCTAACAACATACTGCGTCGAATTTGTTTGTTTGTCTGCCCCTGCGGCGCCCACCACCAAGCGCCCATCGCCATCTGATGAGCCGCCCGTACAAAGCGTTGGCAGAAATCATCAAAATCCACATCTGTAAAGTTCAGACTGAAGATCATTCGGCCGGTACCGACCCAACTCAGGGCGATCCCTTCACGACGCAGGTAAAACTGCAACAACCAGTTAAAGCGGCTTGGAACGTCATACAACACCGTCCACACAGTCGACATGGCTTCGACACGCAAAGGCAGCCCTTCACGCTTGAGCAGCGCGTTCAGCTGATCCTTGCGTGTACTCCAGGTTGTTTCAAGCGAGGCGTAGAGTGCTTGAACCTCTGCGGTATCTTGTCGGTGCAAAAATACATTCATAGCACCCATGACATAAGGGTGAGCATTAAAGGTACCTCGCGCAAAGCAAATATCGGCTGGATGCTCAGCATAGAAGCGTGTCATCAAATTCTTCTTACCGCACAGTATGCCAATCGGCAACCCGCCGCCCAGCGTCTTGCCGTAGGTGACCATATCAGCTTCAAGGCCGAAATATTCTTGTGCACCACCGGGGGCAAGTCTGAAGCCCAAAAAGACCTCATCCAAAATAAAAATAATGCCGCGCTCAGTGCATACCTGGCGCAAGTCTTTGAGCCACGCGGTATACGCCGCACGATCGTAATGCGCACGACGCCCACCATCGACCAAGGTCGAATCGGTGGGTGCAGCCTGGTTAGGGTGCATGGCTTGTATCGGATTCACCAACACGCAGGCGATATCACGACGATTGCGAAGCACCCGCAGCGTGTTCTCGTGCATTTCGCGCAGCGTCAACGTGTGCTTAGAGGGCGGCATCGGATTGCCTGGGCCAGGTTGCACGTCATCCCACCAACCATGATAAGCGCTTGTGAAACGAACAATTTTTTGACGACCAGTTTGATAGCGCGCCAAACGCACCGCTTGCATCACGGCCTCAGTCCCCGACATATGAAACGAAACTTCGTCCTTGCCCGAAATGGCACACAAGCGACGAATATTGTCGAGTACGCAGGGGTGGTACGAACCCAAGACCGGGCCCAGATCGCGCACCAGCTTACTGCCTTCTTCGATACAAGACTTGTAAAAGTCCAAACCAAACAGGTTCACGCCATACGACCCCGTCACATCAATCAAGCGATTGCCATCCATATCAGTGAGCCAGACCCCATCACTGCTCACCCAGAAGCTCCCCAACTGGATATGCCGCTGCAACACTTCGCGAAATTGATAAGGCACCCGATAGTTGCTAATGAACTGCAAATCAGAAATCATCGGTTTGCTTGCAGCGGTATGGGCCAGAGTCAACGCGCTGCGCGTGCGCAAATCATTTCCCAACGCCTCAAGAGCAACTCTGCGTTGCGTCGCGACCTCTGGCGGCGCGCCATCGGCGTTAAACCAGTTATCGTCGGAGTACGAATAGCCAGGCACCCAGCGCGCGATGCGCTTCGCCCAACGCAGGTGCCCCCCCAAAGACGGGTACTTGGCCACCGAGAGCTCCAGACGTTGCTTGATTCGCAACAACAGCCACAGACTTGCGGCTGCTCCAACCGTGTATTGCAGAATATTCAAAATTTGATCAGTCATAGTTTTGCCTCGAAAACTCCTTTTTATGACTTTAAGGTGACGAAATGATGAACATCAGTAAAGCCGTAAGAAAT
>CAIYCP010000527.1 GCA_903924715.1 uncultured beta proteobacterium | reverse complement strand
CGCATCGAGGATGGCCGGGTTTCTGGCCAGCTCGACCAGCCACGGGAACGCGAGATAGCCCTTGATCTTGAGCGTGCGGTTGGCGTCGAGTCCGGCCTGCGCCTCGTAAGCCTCGATGCGCTTGCGGTAGTCGTCAGCCTGCTCCGCACTGACGGCGCGAAAGGGATAAACATAGCCCTCAGAGTGAAATTGCCCGATTTGCGCTTCAGTGAGTTTTTTCGGCATGCTGCTCCTCCTGCATTGGGGTATTAGGGCGTGCGCCCGGATTTTTCAACTTTTGACTTTCAGCAGCGCGGATCAGTTCTTGAGCATACGCAGCTCACCCTGACGCACTTCAGGTGGATAGAGCACCACCGGTTTGCCGGCCTGCACCTGGATGATGGGCAGGTTGCGCACTGAATTCATGCCGTCCTCGCGAAACTTGATCGGACCGTAGAACGTCATGATGTTGAGTTCGGTCAGCGCCTGCCGCACCTTGACGCGATCCAGCGTGCCGGCTTTTTCGATCGCCTTTTGCAGCGCGATCAGCGCCGCCGCGGAAGATGCATGCACGTAGTCCGGGTCTTGACCGGTCTTTTTCTTAACCGCGTCGAAGAACACCTGCGTCGTACCGAACACATCATCCCCCTTGTAAGGAGTGGCGTAATGCCACCAGGTCGCACTGGTAACGTTCTCGGCGAGCGCGCCCAGGCCCTCAACGAATTCGCGATACGCAGGGCCGGTGACCATGGTAATCATCGGCACCTCGAGCCTGAGGTCGCTCATTTGCTTGCGAAACAACACCAGGTCCTTGGTATAGCCGGTAACATAAACCCAGTCTGGCGCCGCCGCCTTGATCGCGGTGATGGCGCTCGAGTGATCGAGCGCGTTGACCGGGTAAAGGCTCTGGTGCACCACCTGATAGCCGTACTTGGGTGCGCCACCGGCCATCAGCGTGGCCAATATCTTGGGGAACACGTCATCACGGCCGACGATGGCGATTTTTTTTATGTTTGGTGCCTTGTCCTTGACGTAGGTGTACATCGAATCGACCAGACCGCCGCTGGGCGCGAGCGAGCCAAACAAGTTATTGTAGCCCTGGTTGTGCACCGGTTCGGCCGATGCCACCGCGATGATGGGCACGCCGTAGCGCTCGGCCACGCCGGCAACAACCTTGGTGTGCCCAGAGCCGAAGGGCGCCGTCATGAAGTCTACCTTGTCATCAACGATCAATTTTTCCGTCAGTTGCTGCGCGCGCTGCTCGTTGGTCTGATAGTCGTAGGTGATGATCTCCACCTTCATTTTTTTGCCACCCACGTTAATGCCCCCGGCGGCGTTTATGCGCTCAAGCCAAAGTTCGTAGGCGGCCTGCTGTTTTTTGCCCTCGTCGGCGAGCCCCCCCGAGAGCGCCAGCGGCGCGCCGATTCGGATGGTTTGTGCGCAAACGCTGTAGGACGCCGAGGCAGCGGCGAAGGAGAGCAAAAACAATGACAGAAGCTTTAGCTGAATTTTTCGCAAGGCTGGGCACTCCATCGCTACCACCAGTTTTTTCGGCATGCTGTTCCTCCTGATTTGGCGTATCTGAATCTGAGCTTGCGCCCAGATCGATTGGCTCTCAACTTCAAAAATCGAGACAAAGCACGGATCAGTTCTTGAGCATGCGTCAACTCCCCTGACGCACGTCCCCCAGAAATACTACCACCAATCTACCAACTGGATTAAGCGGAATTGACACCACTTGCCAAAAGCATCAATCTGAGCGCCATACCCAACACACTAAAAGCTCTCGAAACGCAGGTTCACCGCGACATCGAGTACGTAGACTACCCGCAACACGAGTGGGTAATTCCCCGACAAGACAGCTGCGGAATACGCACTCGCGATGTGGTGATTGTCGGAGCCGGGATGAGTGGGCTGTCCGTTGCTTTCTTGCTGATGCGTGCCCGCGTTTTGAATATTGT
>CAIYCP010000526.1 GCA_903924715.1 uncultured beta proteobacterium | reverse complement strand
TGAACCACTAGACAACGTCTGTCGCCAGATGAACGACACAATCACCACGCTCTACGCGTCCGAAATGTCGCTTACAAATCACCAGACCATCACCATCAAAATAACAAGGCTCTGGCGGCCGGCCAGGGTTATCCACAAAATGCACGTTGCCGCATAACTGCCCTTGGCGGACCGTGTCACCCAATTCAACTGCAGGTTCAAACAGACCTGCCTCGGGTGCATACACATAGTAGTCGCGACTTTTGATTTCCATTAACCGCGAAGGGCCCGCAAAAGGTCCCACTGCGCGCGACGCTTCAATAATCCCAGCATGTGCCAACAAATTTTTCAATCCTTGTTCAACAATACGCACGCCCGAACTGGTCACAGAACCGCCACCACCAAATTCACCACCAAGCGCCACGAGATTACGATTCACCGCCGCAACCGAAGACAATCTTGAATCAGGACTATAGGCCCAAATCAAACCGATGGGTGCTCCAAACGCTTTGAGCGCATTGGTTGCCCGCGCATTCAGCTCTGCATCTTGGCTTTGACGCATTGATGCAAAAGGCAAATACTGTAGTGACGAGCCGCCGGAATGCAAGTCATGATGAATATCGGCCATGGGATACAGCACCGTGTCGATGTAATGTGCGATTGCATAGGTCGCGGTGCCGTTTGGATCGCCAGGAAACGAACGGTTCAAGTTTCCTTGATCTATCGGCGAGACGCGCACGCCTGCCATTGCAGCAGGTAGATTGATCGCAGGGATCACAATCACTCGACCTTGAATATCCTGCGGTTGAAGCGTTTGGATCAACTTGCACAGCGCAACTTGCCCTTCATATTCATCGCCGTGATTACCAGCCATCAGAAATGCTGTCGGTCCTTTTCCATTTTTGATCACTGTCAACGGAATAGAAATATTGCCATAGGCAGACCGCGTCACAGAATGCGGCAATTGAAGCCAACCATTCTGCTTGCCCTCTTTTTCGTAATCAACGCGTGTCCAAAGCATGCTGTTACTCATGATGTTTCTTTATCAAGTTCTAGTCTTCGAAAGGTGTGCCTAGATGAAACAAGCAATCACCGCGTTCAGTTCGGCACATCATCCGCTTGCACAGCGCAATGCCATCTCGTTTAAAGTAGGCAATACTCGGCTCGCGCCATGGGGTATCGTGAAAATGGATCCGGCCCGCTGCCTGACCCGCCTTGACCCTATCCCCTAATTCAACCATGGGTTCAAACAGCCCCGAATCGGGTGCGTAGATAAAGTAATCTGCACCACGGACCTGCAGCAATTGCGTGGGCGCTGGGGCATCGACCTGTATCGAAGATCTTAAAATACCAAGATGCTTGAGCGCCCGACGGACTCCGTCAATCGCGACTCGCAAAGCCGAAGGGGTCAACGTGCCACCGCCTCCCAATTCGCTACCAAAATGGACAACGCCCTGACGCCCTGCTGCGGCAGTCAGGGTGCGATCAGCGCCTTGCGGGGTATCCGCGACATAGGCTGCCGGCGCACCCATTAACTTCAAGATCTCAATTGCCTGACTCATTTTCTTTGGATCGCTATGTCTACGGCACAAGGCACTCGGGACATACATCAACGAACTACCGCCTGAATGCAGATCAAACACATAATCGCATTGCGGTAACAATACATGTTCAATGTACCAAGCAATTTGATCCGTGACGGTGCCATTCGGATCACCAGGAAACGAACGATTCAAATTTCCTTCGTCAATCGGCGAGGTACGCATGCCCGCCATCGCAGCAGGAAAATTCGCTGAGGTCAAAAAGATAATACGACCTTGAACATCCTGAGCCTCGAGTGATCTTAAAAGAACACCATGCCCAATTTGACCTTCGTACTCGTCTCCATGGTTACCGGCCATCAACAAAACGGTAGGACCCTCTCCATTTTTGATGCAGGCCACCGGAATGGGAATCCAACCATACGCCGAACGATGCACCGAGTGTGGCAAGCGTAAAAATCCGACTTGCTTGCCCTCAAGATTAAAATCAATTTCTGAACTTATTCTACTCACTGGCTTTGACATAGAGGCTCTCGTAAAAACGGTTTAGATCTTATTAACAACCTGAAAAAACTATTGAGCGATTGGGGCGAGCAAATGGCAGGCCGCTTGATGACCTGGCCGTACCTCTTGCAGCGTCGGCGTTTCCTGCGCGCACCGAGGTAGAGCCTGCGGACATCTTGTATGAAAATGACAGCCCGCTGGCGGGCGACTTGGACTCGGGATCTCGCCACTCAACACGGTCAGCTTCTGGCGTACAGAAGGTCGCGCAATGGGTACCGCTGCCAACAAGGCTTGTGAATAAGGATGTTGGGGCGAACCATACAAAGACGCTTTACTGGCGATTTCAACAATGCGCCCCAAATACATAACCGCCACGCGATCTGCCATATGCTTGACCACACCCAGGTCATGCGCAATAAACAAGTAAGTAAGCCCAAGCTCTTTTTGTAAATCCATCATTAGATTCACAATCTGCGCCTGTATCGATACATCAAGCGCTGAAACTGGCTCATCGGCTACGATAAATTTCGGATTAAGTGCCAGGGCGCGTGCAATCCCAATCCGTTGTCTCTGCCCACCTGAAAATTCATGCGGATACCGGTGGGTATACTCTTTTCGTAAACCCACAACATCGAGCAATTCAGTCACGCGCCTGGCACGCGTTGCTCGGTCACCAATGCGATGAATACGTAACGGCTCTTCGACGATCTGACTCACCGTCATCCGAGGATCAAGCGAGCCATAGGGATCTTGAAAAATAATTTGCATTTGTTGGCGCCGCGTACGCATTTCATCGTCTGAGAGCGTGAGCAACGCTTCACCATTAAAACTGACGCTACCTGAAGTCGCTTGAATCATGCGCAAGATCAATCGACCCGTTGTGGTTTTTCCACAGCCGCTTTCGCCGACCAAGCCGAACGTTTCACCTGGCGCGATGTCAAAATCAACGCCGTCTACGGCGCGTATTTGAGTGACGGTACGGTTAAAGAGCCCTCCCGTTGGCATCAGAAAATGCTTTGTCAGGCCCTTCACGCTGACCAAGGCTTTAGTCATTACTTTGATATCCAGTTAAGGCCAAGCAAGCTGCGCGATGTGTGACCCCAAGCTCGGTATATCGGGGGCTATTTTTCGCGCACTGCACGCGCGCGTCCGGACAGCGAGGATGAAATCGGCAGCCCGAAGGAAGATTTGCCAAACTAGGCACCATGCCCGCGATCGTTTGTAAGCGCACGTAGTCTTGATCCAACGCAGGAATACTGGAAAGCAATAAACGCGTATACGGATGCGCTGGCGCTTCAAATACTTCGATTGCAGCCCCCTCTTCGACAATGCATCCTGCATACATCACGGCGACGCGATCCGCGACCTGGGCAACAACACCTAAATCGTGCGTAATTAAAATCATCGCCATCCCGAGTTCACGCTGCAAGTCTTTCAAGAGCGCGAGTATTTGCGCTTGAATCGTGACATCTAAGGCGGTGGTGGGCTCATCCGCAATCAAAATTTTGGGCCGACAGGCTAGCGCAATTGCAATCATCACACGTTGACGCATTCCGCCGGAAAGCTCATGCGGGTACTGGTCGATTCTTTGGCGGGGATTACTCATTCCAACTCGTTCAAGCAGGTCAAGGGCCCGCTGTCGTGCCGCTTGACGACTTAACCCTTCATGCACTCGAATAGTTTCGGCAATCTGCTCACCGATCTTGATGACAGGATTTAGGGCGGTCATAGGTTCTTGAAAGATCATTGCAATATCTTTGCCGCGAATTTCATTCATTTCAGTAT
>CAIYCP010000525.1 GCA_903924715.1 uncultured beta proteobacterium | reverse complement strand
GTTTAGTTGATCAGCGAATTCAAGAGATGTTTGATCGGTTTCCGCGTTTAGCCGAACGTCGGGATCAAGTCTCGGGATCATTGTCGGGTGGCGAGCAACAAATGGTGGCCATTGCGCGTGCTTTGATCTCTGCGCCAAAGCTGATTTTGATGGATGAGCCGTCCTTAGGGTTGGCGCCGTTGGTTGTGCGCGATGTTTTTGCGCTTGCCCGTGAGATCAACAAGATGGGGATCTCGGTCTTGATGGTTGAGCAAAACGCCCGCGCAGCACTCAAGGTTGCGAATTGGGCCTATTTGCTTGAAACGGGCCAAATTATTGAAAGTGGCCTCGCCGCTGAGATTGCAGGCAAAGAGTCGGTCAAAGAAGTGTTCTTAGGTGGACACGCTTGAACGACATAGATTGTTGATCCGGAGAAATCGTGGACTTGTTTTTGCAGCAATTGGCTAATGGCCTCATCATCGGAAGCACCTACGCAGTGGTGGCGCTGGGGTTTGCGCTAGCGTTTACCGTACTTCGCGTGATTAACTTCGCGCATCCAGAAATCTTCATGGTGGGCATGTTCGCAGGCTTGGTGGCCGGCGCGCAATTTCCAGCAGGCGGTTTTGTTGGCGCTGTGTTGCTCGGTGCAATCGGTGCTGCGGTCGTTGGGTTTGTACTTGAACGTACCGTCATTCAGCCTTTGCGCGACCGCGACGTGTTGTCGACCTTGATTGGTACGCTTGGTGTCGCGATCATGTTGCAAAATGGCATGGCAATTATTGCTGGGCCCGACCCCGTTGCTTATCCAACCCTCTTGCCGCGTCAGTCGATCGATTTAGGTCCGGTCGTGTTAACGGTGCGACAACTGGCGAATTTTGGCGTGTGCATCTTGCTGTTGGCCTTCGTGAGCTTCTATGTACGCAAGACTAAGTTAGGGCGTGCGACGCGTGCGATTGCAGAGCGACCAGATGTCGCGGCAGCCTTCGGCATTAACGTCGGGCTTGTGTGCTCGGTCACCATTGTCATTGCCTCACTGATGGGTGGGGTTGCTGCTGTTTCAGTCGGCACGCTCTATGGTTCTGCGTGGGCCTTTGTGGGCTTACTGTACGGACTAAAGGCGTTTACTTGCATGCTCGTTGCCGGCAATCGCTATTTTGAAGGGGTGATGGTGGTCGGTCTGGGTATCGGTGTGATTGAGGCACTCGTGACGGG
This sequence comes from uncultured beta proteobacterium, assembly GCA_903924715.1. Classification (GTDB taxonomy): domain Bacteria; phylum Pseudomonadota; class Gammaproteobacteria; order Burkholderiales; family Burkholderiaceae_B; genus Zwartia. The sequence continues at coordinate 660 of CAIYCP010000525.1, read as the reverse complement.
CTATATCTCTTCAAGCTTAAAAGACGCAGTGGCGTTCTTTGTATTAATCGCCGTCTTGTATTTTCGGCCGAATGGTCTGTTCGGTTCATATGCTACGAAGGTATAGTGCATGTATAACTTTCTAGAGCCGATTTTAATTTTCACGCTTCTGAGCGTGATCCAGGTGCTTGGTCTTTACATCATCGCGATGTCAGGCCAATTGTCGATGGCCACCGCTGCGATTGCAGGGGTCGGCGCTTATTTATCCGCAATTTTGACGGTCAAAATGGGCTGGTGGTTTACACCGACCTTATTGATGGCGGGCTTAGCGGGTGCGTTGGTGGGAGCACTGCTGGCGATTTTGACGCTGAAGATGCGTGATTTTGTCTTAAAGCTGACAACGATCGCGTTTGGCGAGGCGTTATCAGTGCTCGCCTTTAATTGGGATTACATCGGCGGCGCCAATAGCTTTACTGGTATCGCCGCAAACACCACGATGACAACCTGTGTCGTGGGCACACTGGTTGCGCTCTATGTCACGTGGCGCTTTGATGGATCGCGCCTGGGGTTCGCTGCGCGCGCGATACGTGATGACCCCGTTGCCGCCACAGCGATGGGGGTTTCGTTGGCGCAGTTACGCACTCTGACCTTTGCCTTAGGCGCTGCCTTGATTGGTGTTGC
>CAIYCP010000524.1 GCA_903924715.1 uncultured beta proteobacterium | reverse complement strand
TTTTTCCATTTGCGATTCGCCGTGACCACTTCCGACAAAGTGATTCGAGTGCGTCACGATACCGTTGATCGGGTTCAAATAGGTAATGTGATTCGGGCTAGTTTCAAAATCAATAATCTCGCCTTGAGCGCCACCAATGACGAAATTTCCTGAACAAGTTCGCTTAGTAGAAACAATCGGGGTGAGCGCGTCGGCATATCGATCGGCATCTAACACTTCGCGGCAGCGCATATGAAAAGGTTTTTGATATGGGTTGCTGCCGTCTAGATGCGAGGCTAGGCCGTTTTCGACTAAGCCGATCCCGCACTCATTGACACCCATTTTTCCACCAACGATCCCGGCTTCGGTCATACACACCAGGCTTGGCTTATTCGAGCGTTTAATGCGTAAAACGATCGTACGCTGATGCACGCCTGCAATCCAATCCCAATTTTGCCCAAGCCAGGTATGTCCGTCTGCTGTGACGTCTGACAATAAACCAAAAGTCGTACAGCCGTCAGTTTCGCTGGTGGCTTGCTGCAAAGATTGCTCTTGTTTACGGGCATCTTTACCAAATATCATGAAGGCGATTTCGTAACGCGCATTCAGCAGAGCAATGGCCGCCACACTTTGCTCGGCACCTTTAGCCAGGCCAAGCATTTCTTCGGCGTAATCAGTATTTTGACTTTGCATAGCCGCTTGCCAACGCATCGCTTCTTCAAGCGCTTCGACGCGCGCTAAGCCCGAGGCCTCAAAACGGCGCAAATACGTTTCAAGATTTGCTGCGACATCCGCAGCAAAGGTTTTGCCATGCGCTAAGCCACGTTCAAAGGCGTTATCTCCTACCGTAAGGCAGGGCATTTTTTCTCGTCTACTCAAAGTAGCATCACCTTATAAAGTTCGCGATTAATCTCGCTCACCAAACGAATAAATTCGTCTGACAAGCGCGTGTCCTCGTTGCGAGGACGAGGTAGGTCGATATTATAAATTTTATGAATGCGTCCCGGTCGTGCTGACATCAGTACGACTTGATCTGACAAAAAAACTGCTTCGGCAAGCGAATGCGTGACGAAGATGACGGTCTTTTGATATTGTTGCCAAATCCGCATGAGCTCAAACGCCATGCGATCGCGCGTGATCTCGTCTAACGCGGCAAAGGGTTCGTCCATTAACAATATCGAGGGGTCGAGCGTCAGTGCACGCGCCAAGGCTGCGCGCTGCTGCATGCCACCCGATAGCTGATGCGGTCGTTTCTTTTCAAAACCTTTGAGGCCCACGATTTCAATGAGTTGCTCGACACTTTGTGGCGTACCTTGGTCTGGCACTAATGCGGCACCAGCGCCTTTGGCGGCAACCAGATCTTTGAGTAAGTTGATGTTTTTTTCAACCGTCAACCACGGCATGAGATTGGCTTGTTGAAAAACTAGGCCAATCCGACCTGCTTTGCGAAGCGTGCTGGGTTGAGCACCGTCGATTAACACTTGCCCTTGTGTGGGGGACATTAAATCAGCTAAAACTTTTAGTAACGTACTTTTGCCACAGCCCGAAGGCCCGACTAATGAAACAAACGCGCCCTCGGCGACCTCAAGGTCAATCGGAGCTAAGGCTTGTACTGCCTGAGGAGATCCAAGCCCATACGTTACCTGAACACCGGCAATTGAAATGCCACGACGGTTAGGTTGTACGGCATTCATTTTGCAGGCTGCTTAACAAGCTTGGCTAACTCTTTTGCTTCATCCAGACTGTTGATGATTGCGTTGGTGTACATGCTTTGAGCAGTTGGTTTTTTTGGTAAATCGCCACCACTGGCCAAGATATCAATAGAAGACTGCCACTTTGCATCGGTCATTAAGCCAAAGCGTTCGGCATAATCAGGCGTGTTGTACAAGTCATAAATCATACGAAGCTTGCGCGACTCGAGTTTAAGATCGCGGTCAGGCGACACCGCCACGATTTCTTTCATTGCTTGTTCAACATTGCCGTGCGTCCAGATCAAGCTTTTGATCGTTGCGCGAACAAAACGTTTGACCAAATCTGGGTTGCTTTTGAGTAAGGCGTCGTTGGTATAGATCACGGTGCCATAAAACTGTACGCCATAATCGCGCACCGGCATGACATTCACCGGAAATCCTTTGCCCTCAAGTGTCAAGGCCTGGCCAAACGAATAGCCGAACAGCCCATCAACTTGCCCCGCAGCCAGCATCTGAACTTCGGCTCCGCGGGCAACGGTGACAAACTCGACATCTTTGCGGGTGAGCCCACCTTTGGCCAAGACTGGTTCAATCAAGCCCATCACATTGGCTTGAAACCAGGCAAGTTTCATGCCCTTCATTTTTTCAGGCGTTGTGATGCCAGCTTTTACCGGCGTAATCACAGAAAAAGGGTTGTCAGGCTGATCGGCCATGATTGCGACAACGGGTAAGCCACTGCCTTTTGCTTTGACAAATGCGTCAGCGTTGGTGACCCCAAATTGCTCGCGACCCGTTGCAATCATCACTTCGTTTTGCTGGCCTGCTGCGGGCGGGCGAATCTCAAGTTCGATGCCTTCGTCTTTGTAAAAACCTTGCGCGCGTCCGCCGAAGTATTGCGCGTGCATTCCCCAAGGCGTGAAGTTAATGCGTAGTACAACCTTGTCGATCGCTAGGGCAGGGGCCGCATAGAATCCCAGGATGCTGAGCGCGATGGCGCTACCTAAAATATTTTTGTTCAAGCCGCTGCAAAACGTGTTCAACATAGTGTATTCAATTCCTTGAAGTCGAATCATCCAGATCGGTACGCCACGATACGTGCGCTTCAATCCAAGACATAAAATTAAAAAATATCGTACCAATCACCGCTAAGGAAATGATCGCTGCAAATGAGCGGGCCGTATTGAAGTTAAAGCTACCCGACAAGACCAAATACCCCAAGCCGCTCGACGCAGCGAGCCATTCGGCCACAATGGCGCCAAGTACGGCGAGCGTTGTGGCGATGCGCAAGCCCGCAAAAATATACGGTATTGCATACGGCAGCCTGAGTCTAAATAGTAGTTGTCGTTCGCTTGCGTCGACCGAACGAAATACATCGGCCAAGCCGCGATCGACCTCTTTAAAACCTGCCATGGTGTTGATCACAATCGGAAAAAAAGCAATCGACATCACCACCGCAATCTTTGAGCCCATGCCGGCACCAACCCACACCAAGATCAACGGCGCAATCGCAATCTTGGGTACGCTTTGTAAGCCAACAAAGATTGGCATGATTAAACGCTCGAGTAAGGCGAAACGAATCATGAGCGCTGAGACCGCCAAAGCAAATAGCACGGCAGTAACGTAGCCCGTTAAGATCGCCCATATGGTTGCGAGTGAATGCATTTGAATGAGTGACCATTCATCAACAAATAGCTGAGCGATTTCAGTCGGTGCCGGCAATAAGAAATTGGGGATTTCAAAATAACGCACGCCTGCTTCCCATAGCAGCAGCAGCACCACGATCAATATCGCGGAGCTCCAGCTTTCTAGAAAGCGACCCAAAGTCATACCTTGACTGGCGGATTTTTGAGCGTTGGTGTCGGTACTGCCCGTCATTCTGTATCCTTAAGTTACGCAGCTTGCTAACATATCTGACAGAGCTTACTGTAGTCAACGATTTAGTGCCCATCAACAGGCTATTGCCCAAAAGGATTCACCATGCCCCGCCATATCGTGTGTCTCACCTATGATTTTGACGTGCAGTCAGGGTTTATTTCGCGGGGCTTGACCTCTCCAACACCTTTATCGCGCGGCGAGTTTGGGGTAGTGGGCTCAAAGCGCATTCTTGATCTGGTTAAAGCGCATAGCATCCCCACCACGTGGTTTGTGCCGGGCTTCACGATCGAAACTTACCCTGCTGCCTGTGAGGCGGTGGTGAAGGGTGGGCACGAGATCGGCCATCATAGTTGGGCGCATATCCCGCCCGCCAGCCAGACGCTTGAAGAAGAAGAGGCCGACATGCAGCGCGCCAGCGCAGCGATTAAAACGTTGACCGGTGGCCGGGCAGTAGGCTACCGGTCACCCTCATGGGATCTAAGCGATAACACTTTGAATCTTCTGTTGAAGTATGGCTTTGAATACGACAGCAGCATGATGGGGGGTGACTACCACCCATACCCTGTGCGCGCGGGTGATCAAGTCAAGCTCGGCGACCCGGTCAAGTTTGGCAAAGAAACGTCGCTGATCGAAATGCCCATTAGCTGGCATCTGGATGACCATCCGCACTTTGAATACTGGCGCATGCCCACGACAGTGAACCCAGGCCTGCAAAGCGCCCGCACCGTCATGGAAAGCTGGTTGGATGAATTCAGATACTTCAAAAAGAGCACAGATTTTGGCATCTTGACCTACACGATGCATCCCTATGTATTGGGGCGTGGTAACAGGATGTTAGCGTTTGAGGGCTTGGTAGAAAACCTCATTAAAGAGGGGGCAGAGTTCATGACCATGCAACAAGCCCTGGCTGCGGGCAGGGGTTTGTTGTACTAGATTGATCCGCCGTTGATGTACTATTTAAAAAATCAATCTATCCTGCCATACTGCTAGGAAAAGCCATTGGGTCACTCAGCCAACTTGATATTTCCCTTCTTAATGACCTCAGCCCATTTCAGCGTCTCGGCACTCACAAACGCCGACCACTCAGGCAGTATTCTTAAGTCGGGCGTTGAGCCACGTTGAGCAAGTGCCTGTTGCACGTTGGCAGTCAAAATCTGATGCACATCATCAGATACTTTTTTAACAATCGCGGTCGGTGTGCCCTTGGGCATAAATAAGCCGGCCCACCCAACGCCCACAAAGCCTGGATAGCCTTGCTCGGCAATCGTCTGTACCTCGGGCAGTTGTGGCGCGCGTTCGCTCGACAGCGAGGCGATCGCTTTGAGCTTGCCCGCTTGAAGGTGCGGCAGCGACGATGCCAAGGTGTCAACCGCCAGCAAAATGTGCCCGCCAAGCAAATCGTTCATCGCGGGCCCGCTGCCTTTATACGAAACGCCCGTGATCTCAATTTGTGCACGCTGTTTAAAAAGTTCAGCCGCTAACTCAAGCGCGTTTGCGCCAAAGCCCCACGTCAATTTGCCCGGAGCTTGGCGTGCAGCATCAACCAAATCTTTTAAATTGTTATAGGGTGCAGATGGGTTCGCCAAAATCAACCAAGGTTGAGTAAATACTGCTCCCACTGGCACGAAATCGCGTTGCATGTTGTAGGGGAGCTTTGGGTAGAGCGCTTCGTTTACCGCAGTGGTAGTGCTGCTTGCAAACGTGATGGTATAGCCATCAGCGGGCGCCTCTTTGCCCGCCAACATACCCGGTATGCTTGCGCCGCCGCCTTTGTTGTCTACGAATACAGCTTGTCCCCAACGTTGCGTTAAACGCTCTGCTAACAAGCGCGCAATGATGTCGGTCGCCTGCCCTGCGGGAAACGGCACCACCAACCGTACGGTTTTATTTGGATAAGCACTTTGTGTTTGCGCGGCTAAGTGTGTTGAAGTCAGCGCAAAAAATGCCGGCACACTCGCGACTAGTACTCGCAGGATTTGGTTCATGGGTCGTCTCGTTTCTAGTTCGGTTTTACCGCAAATGTACCGCGCTAGGGTCTCTATGGCGAGCAAGTCGGCTTTTGGCTGAAAAAGGCCTTCTATGCTATAGTCTTGGACATCGCTGAGTTTGCGCGGGGTTTGTTTTTTTTATAAAAATCCAATAACCGACTGATTTTCA
>CAIYCP010000523.1 GCA_903924715.1 uncultured beta proteobacterium | reverse complement strand
GTGCGCGTGGGTGGTGACAAGTTTGACGAGGCAATCGTCAATTACATTCGCCGTAACTACGGCATGCTGATTGGCGAGCCAACGGCCGAGCACATCAAAAAACAGATCGGCTCTGCGTTTCCGGGCTCTGAAGTGCGTGAGATCGAAGTCAAAGGCCGTAATCTGGCCGAGGGTGTGCCGCGCAGTTTTACCGTGTCGTCCAATGAGATCCTTGAATCGTTGACCGATCCACTGAATCAAATTGTGTCAGCCGTCAAGATTGCTCTTGAAAACACGCCGCCTGAACTCGGTGCTGACATCACGGATAAAGGCATTTCTTTGACCGGGGGCGGGGCCTTACTGCGTGACCTCGATCGTTTATTGCAAGAAGAAACCGGGTTGCCTGTGATTGTTGCGGATGATCCGCTGACCTGCGTGGTGCGTGGGTGCGGTGACGCGCTCGAGCACCTTGAAAAACTCGGCGCTATTTTTATTAACGACTAGTTGTGCTGCGCTTAGACGGGCCGTGGGGCGTCAATCACTGACGCTTGCGCGAATCCAACGTGGCTTGCGGCGCTAGCGCAGACGCGTTGAACGATTGAGTACCGAGCCATCATGCAACGAACCGCCACTCTTAGGCTTTTTCGACACGGCCCCGCTGCTGAGGTCAAGCTTACGCTGCTCATGTTGTTGGCGGTCGTCTTGATGTTCACGGACGGCACCTATAAAAGCGCTAATCCGGTGCGTGAGTTGATGTCGATGACGCTTTATCCATTTCAGCGTTTGGTGATGTTTCCGCGCGATCTGATCGCGATGAGTCACGACTGGTTTGATGCAGCAGCAATGATCAAGTCTGAAACCGAATCCTTGCAACGCCAGCGCATCGAGTTGGCGCAGGTGACGACCAATGCCGCCTTATTAGGTGCTGAAAATGCACAGCTGCGACGCTTGCTCGGTGTTTTTGAAAAAGCGGCCGAGCACCCCGCGATCGTGGTTCAAGTTTTGTACGAACCGGCAAATTCTTTTAGTCGACGTCTTGTATTTAACAAGGGTAGTCGCGCGGGTATTGCAATCGGTATGCCGATTCTTGACGAGGGTGGTGTGGTGGGGCAAATTACGCGTGTCTCACCGATGACGTCAGAGGCTGCGATGCTGACCGACGAAGTTGTATCAATCCCAGTACAGGTGTTGCGTAATGGTTTGCGTTTAATCGCCTTTGGTTCGACGACGCCCGGAAAAGTTGAGGTGCGTTACTTCTCGTCGGATGCAGATATCCGCGAGGGCGATCTTCTGGTGACAAGTGGTGTGGGGGGCGTATTTCCGCCGGGTTTATCGGTCGCTCGCGTGGATCAGGTTCAACGTAGTTCTGCCTCTGGGTTTGCGCGTGCTGAGGCGTTGCCGTCTTCGCATCCTGAGCGGTACCGGCAGTTTTTGGTGTTGCAGGTTCCGTTAGATTCAGGCGTGGCCGCCGGCGCACTCAAACCCAGCACACCTACGGAGGCCGCGCGTGCAACCTCTCGGTCGAAGTGATTCGTCGCGCTCGTCGCGCTCGGCTGGCGATGTCCCGCCTGTTCCCTTTCCTCGTCCGGTTGGCCCGAACCCGATCGATCATTCTGCCAGCCTAGTTTTTGTTTGGACGACCCTACTAGCCGTTTGGTTGCTCTCACTACTGCCTTGGCGCGCGTGGCCAATTTCGCCCGATTTATTACTGTTGGTGATTGTATTTTGGTCACTGCACGATTCACGTCGCGTTGGTTTATTGACCGCGTTTGCGTTTGGTTTGGTGATGGATGTGCACGATGTCGGTCCGCTCGGATTGCAGGCCTTGACTTACACCGTGATGGTGTTCGGTGTGCAGACATTGCAGCGCCGCCTCTTGCGCTTTGAGTTGTTGAGCCAGGCTTTGCATTTGTTGCCATTGTTTGTCTTGGTTAAAGCATTCGGTGCCTTGTTAGGCGCATTTTTAGTGAGCGCCTGGCCTGGCTGGTCTTGGTTAGTCGCTGCGTTGATCACGGCGGCGCTATGGCCAGCGATCGCCTGGCTGTTGCTGCTTCCCCAGCATCGGCTACAGGATAATGATGTAAACATAGGCTGATGTCAGGCAGACATGTTCGATTTTAAAAAATACGATCAGCAACAAAAAAACAACTTCGTGCTGCGTGTGATCGTAGCGGCGTTGTTTGCGCTGTGCTGTTTTGTATTGTTATCGCTTCGGTTTTGGGTGCTTCAGGTAGAACGATACGAGGGCTTGTCTGCCCGAGCTGATAGCAATCGTCTAGCCGTTGTACCTATCGCACCCCGACGCGGAGAGATCGTCGATCGCAATGGTGAAGTGCTTGCCCGAAATTATTTGAGCTATACGCTTGAAGTGGTACCTGCGCATGCCGGTAATATCGATGAGTTATTTGATGCGCTGACCCCGGTTGTCTTTATCAGTGCGTCCGAGCAGCGACGCTTTAGACGGCGAATGGCTGAATCTGGTAAGTATGCAAGTCTTGTCTTGCGCAATAACTTAAATGAAACAGAGGCTGCATTTTTCTCAGCAAATGCGCTGAGATTTGCAGGCGTACAGTTGCGCGCGCGCTGGGTACGCGAATATCCCCAAGGCAAATCTGCCGGGCATGTGGTTGGATATGTAGGCCGTATCTCTGAGGCGGATCTGGCCATGCTTGAAGAGCGTGGTGAGACGGGTAGCTACCGCGGCACCGATGTGATCGGAAAAAAAGGAATTGAAAAAACGTACGAGACGGCCTTACATGGCAGGCCAGGTCTTGAAGAGCTTGAAGTGACGTCGCGCGGCAAGCCGGTGCGCGTGCTGCGCCGTGTTGATCCAACGCCTGGTTCGAATTTAGTCTTATCGCTAGATATGGGTTTGCAGCGGATAGCCGAAGAGGCCTTTAAAGACTTGCGCGGCGCTTTGGTGGCGATCGAGCCGGCCACGGGCGATGTATTGGCCTTTGTGTCGCAACCCTCGTTTGATCCTAATTTATTTATCGATGGTATCGACGTAGAAAGTTGGCGATTGTTGAATGAATCGCCAGACCATCCGCTCATTAATCGCCCGGTCTATGGCACCTATCCAATTGGCTCAACGTACAAACCCTTTGTGGCACTGGCCGCACTCGAACTCAACAAGCGTCGCGCGACGGATCTGATTTCAGACCCCGGTTATTTTGAATTTGGTGGGCAGCGCTTTAGAAATTCAGGCTCCACTGCATTTGGTACGCTAGACATGCACCGCGCACTCGTTGTGTCGTCTGACACCTATTTTTATTCGCTCGGCCCAGAGATCGGGGTGAACAATCTTCATGACTTCATGAAGCCCTTTGGTTTCGGGCAACTGACGGGTATCGATATTGAAGGTGAGAGACGAGGCGTGCTACCTTCGACCGAATGGAAACGCAACGCATACAAAACGCGCGAGCAGCAACGGTGGTATGCGGGCGAAACCATTTCAATTGCCGTTGGGCAAGGCTATAACGCTTTCACGCTGATGCAATTGGCTCAGGCGACCGCAGTGTTGGCCAACGACGGCGTTTATATGAAACCTCATTTAGTGCGCGCGATTAAAAACCCACGGACCGATGAACAAACCTTAACGGTGGCCTCGGCTGAGCATAAGATACCGCTAAAGAAAGAAAATTTACAGGTGGTCAAGCGCGCCTTGGCAGAAGTCACGGTATCGGGGACCGCGGCAGGCGCCTTCTCGGGCGCGCAGTACACCACGGCAGGTAAAACCGGAACCGCTCAGATTTATAGTTTGCGTGGTGCTAATTACCAAAGTAGTTCAATTGATGAACGTTTGCGTGATCATTCTTTGTTTATGGCCTTCGCGCCGGTCAGTGACCCAAAAATTGCGATTGCGGTGATTGTTGAAAACGCTGGATGGGGCGGAAGCGTTGCTGCGCCTATTGTTCGAAAGGTGTTCGATGCCTGGTTGCTGCGCGATAAAAAAACGGTACCGGCGCCAGTGCGTCAAACAAATGCAACGGTGCCCGACACAACGGGTTCGCCAGTCACATCAAGAGTGACACCATGAAAATAATTTTTAGAGTTGTATTTCGTTG
>CAIYCP010000522.1 GCA_903924715.1 uncultured beta proteobacterium | reverse complement strand
GGTAAAAAATGGGGCAAAGATCCGTTAGACGCTTTTTTTGATTTGTCGATTAAAGAGGATCTACAAGCGCACTTCACGGGTAAGTTCTTTAACCATATCGATGAGGGCGTGGCGCCGCTGGTGAAGCACCCTTCAGCGGTGGTGACCTTGTCAGACGCGGGTGCACATTTGATTTATATGTGTGATGCCGCGTTCGGTTTGTATTTCTTGTCACACTGGGTACGTGAGACGGGGCATTTTTCTTTAGAGGAAGGGATTCGCCGGATTACCAGTGAAGCAGCCGATCGTTTCAAGATCCCGAATCGTGGTCGCTTGTTGGTGGGTAGCCCTGCTGACATGTTGTTGTTTGATCCGACGACGATTGGCATGACGAAGGTCGAAACATTGAACGACTTGCCCGGGGGTGGCTCTCGTAAAGTGCGTGCCGGTAACGGGATTCACGGGGTTTGGGTCAACGGCACCCTTGTTCATGACGGTAAAAATTATGTCGAACTTGCGCAAGGGCCTGGACACGTTCTGGATCGTTTTGATCACTAAGTGAGTACGATCGCATTCAAGTTACCAATGTGATCGTGCCCAAGCTCTATTGCTCAATTCAGCGTTGAGGCACGAGAAGTTGAATCAACGCTGGGTCGTCGCGACGATAGTGCCATTTGCGTGCGACCGTTAAGCCGATGCTCGAGCGAAGTCCAGCAAGCATCGCGGCATAGGCCCAGGTTACGCCAAACACATCTAAAACAGTAGCGCCCTCGATTTCTTTCACTCCGTTGACGTACAGCAGTTCGGCCAAGACGCCTTCGGCCGGCACGATCACATCTGCGCCTTGACTGATTGCCTGTGACGCGACGGCCTTGAAAGCGCTGATCACGGGTTCGGGTTTGTCGTACGCCGCTGCTAACGCGGGCTCGTCAAACCCGGGTTCGAGAGCCAAAGCATTCATGACGCGATTTTGTAAGCCATGGGCTTCAACCGATAGGCGGGTGAGCCAACCCACTGCGGGTGAGTTTGAAATCGGGGCAATGAGTTTGCCGATTGAGCAGCCGACTAAAAAGGCAGCTTCGGTGACTGAGACGACAGGGATGTCGACGGCTGAACGTAGTTCACGCATGAAGGGCTCGCTAAACGAGCCCACGACGAAGGCGTCAAAGCCCTGGCGTTCTGCGTTCACCGCGTTGTCTAACACTGGATCGAGCACGCGATGGTGTCCAAATGCGTTGCCCAGCACTTCGGTAGGGGTCCGCCCGAAATAGCTGCCCGTGGGTAGGCCATGCACCTCGATGGATTGACCGGGGGATAACACTTTTTTTGCATGAGACTCTAACGACTGGCGATAAACAGTGAGGCCGTCTAGTTCTGTCATGGATTGGTGCCAGATTCGCATTTTGTCTTCCTAACTTAATCTTATTCAGGGTGAAGGTCTGATTTTTACAGGCCTATCAATGGTTTGGGCATGGATAGGGTTGACTTATACTAGCAAAAAAGAGGTCGATCGACCTCGTATAACTAAGCTGCCAGGTACTCCTTGGTAGATTCGGAGCAAGATATGTCCAAAGTTGGCCTAGGCGCTAGCCTGAGCAGCCCTGCGCCTGGCGCCCCGGGGGGCTCAGTTTTTGCAGATTTGACCCATTTTTTTGCACCGCGTAGCGTTGCGATGGTTGGGGCCACTGAAGATTTATCAAAGTTTGGTGGACGTTGCATGCGTCAAACGATTGATTTTGGATTTACGGGTGCGATTTATCCGATTAACCCAAAGCGAGACACGATTTTTGGTCAGCGATGCTTTGCTTCAGTCGCGGATCTGCCAGAGGCACCCGATCACGTTGGCATTGTATTGCCGGCGCACGCCGTGCCAATCGCGTTAGAACAGTGCGCTGAGCGCGGTGTACCGTTCGTGACTATTTTTTCTTCAGGCTTTGGTGAGTTAGGAACAGAAGAGGGTCGGGCTGCGCAAAGACGAATTGTCGAGATCGCGCGCGCTGGCAATATTCGAATGATGGGGCCAAACTGTAATGGGATGGTGAACTTTGTTGATGGTTTTGCCTTGACCTCGACGGCCACGATTCAGGGCCCACGGCGTGCAGCGGGTGACTTGGGTGTGGTGAGTCAGTCGGGTGGCGCAGGCCAAGTCAATGTGATGTGGCGTGCCCAGCAAGCGGGCATGGGCGTCAGTTATCAGGTCAGTTGCGGCAATGCCTGTGACCTTGATTTAATGGATTACGCCGCGTTCATGCTTGAGAGCGAAGCCACAAAAGTGGTTGCAATGCTGGTTGAAAGTATTTCGGATGGTGAGCGATTAAGGGCGCTGGCTGAACGCGCATACCAACTGAACAAGCCGATCGTCATGGTGAAGGTTGGGCGTACCGATGTGGGCAGTCGGGCTGCGGCGTCTCATACCGGCTCGGTGACGGGTGCGGATGATGTGTGCGATGCAGCTTTGCGACAAATTGGGATTATTCGCGTCGATGACTGTAATGAGCTTTACGAAACGGCGATGCTCTTGCGCCAGCAGAAGCCCTTCAAGGGCCGCCGTGCGGCTGCCACCTCAATATCGGGTGGCAATCTGGTGATGGTTGCTGACTTGGGTGCGGCGCTCGATATTGAGTGGCCGCAATATCAAGCTGACACGTGTGAGCAACTGGCCAAGCTTCTGCCGGGTTTTGGTGCGACCTCGAATCCGACGGATCTGACCGCTGCGGCCATTGGGCAGCCTGGTGCTTATGCCAAGGCAACCGAAATTATTTTGCAAGATCCCTCAGTGGATATATTGATTCCCGTGATGACCATTACCAATGCCGATGATGTGCGCAGTGTCGCGGACGTTGCCGCGCGAAGCGCTAAGCCCATGGCCTTACTCTGGACGGGCTGCACGTCCAATGATCCTGCGCTCACGCACCAAGCGCTCGTTGCGCAAGGCCACGCGGTGTATTCAGATGCCTATCCCTGTTTGAAAGCGGTACGACGTGCGATGCAGTACTCAGAGTTTCGTGAGTCGCGCTTGCATGCGGTATCGAGTCGACCTGTTGGTATCGATCGTGCTGCAGCCCGACGTTTTCTTGAACAACAGACTGGGCCATTGACCGAACAGAACGCTAAGAAACTATTGGGTCATTACGGCGTGCGCGTCACCCAAGAATACCTGGCGCATTCAGCGCAAGACGCGGTGAAGTATTGGGCTCAAATAAAAGGGACGGTTGCCTTGAAGATTGTGTCGCCTGATATTTTGCATAAGACCGAAGCGCAAGCGATTCGTTTGAACTTAAACAGTGAAGCTGCTGTGTCAAGCGCGTATGAAGAGATTCTGATTGCAGCGCGCAAGTATCGAGCGGATGCCAAGATTGAGGGTGTGCTGGTACAAGAAATGGTGGGTCAGTCGCATGAAATGTTTATCGGCATGGTTCGAGACCCAACCTTTGGAGCGGTCATCACCTTTGGGCTCGGTGGTATTTATGTTGAAGTATTAAAAGACTTGGTCTTTCGACTTGCACCCTTGTCACGAACCGAAATCGCGCAAGCTTTGAATGAGTTGCGCGCCATCAAGTTGCTACAAGGCGCTCGCGGCCAAGCTCCGGCCGATATTGAAGCCTTGATCGACTGTATTGAACGCGTGTCTTGGCTGGCGGCAGATTGTGTCGACAAAATTGCAGAAATTGATATCAACCCTTTATGTGTGTTAGCGCTTGGACAGGGTGTTCGAGTGGTTGATGCACTGGTGATCCCCCTATGTTGAAAACTAACTTAGAAAATTCAGTGCTGACCTTGAGCCTTGATCGGCCGGCGGTTGCGAATGCGTTGAATTTAGAGATCTATGACGCTATGCATGCTGCGTTGACGAAAGCGCAGACTCAAGCAGAGGTCAAGGTTGTTGTGATTGCAGGTGAAGGTGCACGCGCGTTTTGCTCTGGCGCCGATCTTAAAGAGTTTTCTGATCAGGCGCCTGAGCGTGCTGCGCATCAACGCTTGACTTTACTGATGCGCTGCTTTTTACAGATTTTGGATTTTCCAAAGCCCGTGATCGCAGTCGTGCAGGCTCCGGCTGTGGGCGCAGGCCTGATGTTGGCCGCGTTGTGTGATGAGATTTTGATCGCAGATCATACCTGGGTATCGTTGCCTGAAGTGAAGTTTGATATGCCAACCCCGATTGGTGCAGCGATCGTTGCCGCTCGTTCAAATCGTTCAGTGAGTCATCGTCTGGTGCAGTTGGGCGAGCGGGTGACCGCAGTTGAATGTGGGGGTGTTGGATTGGTTGATCGGGTGGTCCCGCTCGCTGAATTGGCGTCGGTGTGTGTGCAGCGCGCGGACGTTCTTGCGCAAATCCCACCTTATGGTTTTGCAATCAATAAAAAATGGATGAATCGCGAGGTTCGACAGCAACTTGTCGAGGCAGCGGAAGTAGCCGAAGCGGGCCATCAGCGTCACAAGTAGATTGCGCAGTGCGTTCCGACAGATTAATCAAGAGAGAGATTAGCGATGCAATTTGAAATTACTCCAGAGCTTGCCGAATTACGTTCGGCAATGCGTCGTTTTACGACAGAAGTGCTTGAGCCGATTGCGATTGAAATTGATCGCACGGGCGAGGTCCCAGACAGAGCTTGGGATCTGATGCGCGCGCAAGGTTATCTTGGCATGCGTATGCCCACACACTTTGGCGGCGGTGAGGTTGATTTGTCGACTTACTGTTTGGCACTTGAAGAGCTGAGCCGTTCGCATCGATATTTTACGTTGATGCTAGATGCAACCAGTGGCTTGAATCCTATTGCCATATCGAAATTTGGGACGCCCGCACAGCAAGACAAATATTTGGAAGGGCTTTGCACGGGACGGTTATTAGCCTCATTTGCGTTAACGGAGCCCGGTGCGGGGTCTGACGCGCAGGCGATTTCGACCAAAGCCGAGAAGATCACAACAGGCTGGAGACTCAACGGACGTAAGCATTACATTAGCGGTGCCCATCAAGCAGACGTCATATTGGTGATGGCAGTCAATGACGTTGAAAAACGCTCTCGCGGGGGCATTTCGGCCTTTTTAGTTGATAAGGGTACGCCGGGGATGACGATCACCCGTGTCGACACCACAATCGGTTCAGATCCGATCAAGATTTGCGAGATCACCTTCGAGGATTGCGAAATTCCAGACTCGGCGGTATTGGGTGAGGTTGGCCAGGGTTTTAAGATTGCAATGAGCTCGTTGGTCAGTGGGCGAATGGGGATCGCTTGTTCGTGTATTGGCGTGGCGGATCGTTTGATTGAAATGTCGGCGGCCTACGCACGAGAGCGGCATACCTTTGGCAAAGCCTTGGCTGAGCGTCAGGCGATTCAGTGGATGTTGGCAGATTCAGCGACCGAATTGGCGCAGGCGCGTGCGTTAACGTACGAGACCCTGCGACGCGTTGAAGCGGGTGAAAACGTCGGTGCTGCAGCGAGTATGTGTAAGCTGGCCGCCTCTGAAATGGTGGGCCGCGTGGCTGACCGCGCGGTACAGATTCATGGTGGTGCCGGATTAATTCGAGGTGTACCCGTTGAACGGTTTTATCGTGATATTCGTCATTATCGAGTCGGTGAAGGTTCGTCTGAAGTTCAGCGGATGTTGATTGCGCGAGAGGTGCTGGGATGAGTCTTAAGACAGAATCGCGCCGACAACCACTGAATGCTGCGATCGTTGGCATTGGTGAAAGCACGGTCGGCCGAGTGCCTCACCTGGATGCCTTAGGTTTGCAACGCATGGCAGCGGTCAATGCATTAGCAGATGCAGGTCTAACATTTGCCGATATTGATGGTTTGTTGACGACCCCGATTCGGGTTGAGAATTGGGCGATGCCCTGTGGCGTGGTCTCTGAGGGTTTGGGCATTCAAGCTCGGTATCTGGCAACCTTGGATGTTGCAGGTGCTTCGGGTGTGGCCATGGCACATCACGCAGCGATGGCCGTTGCTTCGGGGCAATGTGAAACGGTGTTGTGTGTGGCGGGTCAAAACATGTTGTCGTTTCAGTCTCGTGGCGATGCTGTCCAAAAAATGGCAGATGCGGGCTGGGCACATCCAGATTTTGAAGCCCCGCATGGCCCCTTGGTGCCAACTTTGTATGCGCTGGCCGCACAGCGACATATGCACGAGTATGGCACAACACCCGAGCAACTTGCTCAAGTCGCAGTGACGATGAGAGAAAATGCTTCATTGAATCCCTTCGCACATAAAAAAGATTTGATCTCGTTGGCGGATGTTATGCAATCACGCATGATTACCTCTCCATTGAGAATGCTGGATTGCGCGCTCGTATCGGATGGCGCGGTCGCTTTTATTGTGACAACGCCAGAACGTGCGCGCGATTTACGCCAGACCCCGGTGAAACTTTTAGGGCACGGTTATGGTCACTCACATACCTATATTGGTGATTATAAAAATGTGACGACAACCGGCGCAGTGCGTTCGGGGCAAGAGGCTTTTGCCATGGCGGGCTTGACCCCCAAGGATATTGATGTAGCCCAGCTGTACGATTGCTTCACAATTACTGTTTTGATTGAGCTCGAGGATCTTGGATTTTGTGCGAAGGGTGAGGGCGGACATTTTGTACAGAGTCAAGGAATCGGCTTAAAGAGCCCGTTGCCTGTGACAACGCATGGCGGCCTCTTGTCGGCGGGGCATCCAGGCTTGGCCGGCGGAATGTTTCATCTGACGGAAGGGGTTCGTCAACTACGCGGGCAAGCGCAGGCGCGTCAGGTTCCAAAGACCGAAGTCGTGCTCGTGCATGGCAATGGTGGGATTATCGGCCTGCATAGCACGCTGATTTTAGGAAAAGGTTAACGCGCATGACTGCGACAATGAATTCGCTTAATAGCCATCAATACTGGGAAAGTCTGCGCACAAAGGGGTTTTGTCTGCCTCAGTGTCAGGCGTGTAAAGAGTTTCATTTCTATCTGCGTCCGGCTTGCCCAGCCTGTGGTAGCGCTGAGATCGAGCCTGTCGTGGTCAGTGGACGCGGACAGCTGTATAGTTTTTCTGTCGTCTATCGTGCACCAAGTGCGGCCTTCGAAAAAGATGTCCCTTATGTGGTGGCGATTGTGGCGACGGATGAAGGACCACACTTGATGACGCGACTCGTTGGGGTCAAACCAGAAGATGTTGTGATTGGGATGCGTGTTTCGGTCAAGGATTGGCGTACCTCCAATTTGCCAACCGAGCACCCGTCCATTGGGCAAGCGCCTCCTTTGTTTGAACGCGCGATCTCGTAGTTTTGATTTGTCTTCACTCAAAAGAGACCCACAATGAATAGCTCGAAGTTTTGTTTGATTCGTTTTGCCAAGGGATGTGCAGGTTTGCTCACGCTATTGAGTATGGCGGGTTGGTCGGTGGCGACGATGGCGGCCGACTATCCGACGCGAACGATTACGGTGATTAATCCTTGGACAGCAGGCGGCCCGGCCGACACCGTGGCGCGACCCATCCTACAGAAACTTTCAGAGGTGTTAAAGCAGCCAGTTGTCTTAGAAAACAAAGCCGGTGCCAACGGCGTAATCGGCGCAAATTACGTGGCGCGCGCCACGCCTGATGGCTATACGCTGCTGTTTTCGCATGTGGGCCCGATCACGATCAGTCCGGCGGTGCAAAAGGATATGCCCTACGATTCGGTTCGTGACTTCGCGCCGATTACACAAGTTGTTTCAGCGCCGACCGTCTTGGTGGTTCGTCCAGATTTGCCGATTCATAATCTCAAAGAGTTTATCGAGTATGCGCGCGCTAATCCTGGAAAGCTCTCTTACGGCTCAGTGGGTATCGGTAGCACCACGCATCTTGCGGGCGAAATTCTAGCAACGATGGCCGATGTCAAAATGTTGCATGTTCCTTATAAAGGGGCTGCACCGGTCATGAATGATTTGCTGGGCGGTCAGATCAATTGCACATTTTTGAATATCGCAGCACTATTACCCTACATCAAGTCGGGTCAAGTTCGTGCGATTGGCGTGAGTACATTGAAAAGATCGCCGCTCTTGCCTGAGCTCCCAGCCATTGCTGAAACTTACCCTGGCTTTGAAGTGAACTCGTGGTACGGAATGATGGCGCCTGCTAAAACGCCAGCCCATATCGTGGATCTTTTACAAAAAGAAGTCGCTAAGATTTTACAGTTACCCGAAATTATTCAGTCAATGCAGGCCTCGGGATTGTCGCCAGAAGGTACTACGCCTGTGCAATACGCAGCGCAAATTCAAACTGACCTGAATCGCTGGCAAGCAGCAGTTACCAAGGCGGGGATTGAGAAGCAGTAGATATGGTCTGATGGCGTCGTGAGCGCGTATCGATTACAACTCAACGATTGCGAGTACCTGGCCCTCGCTGACTGAGTCGCCTTCATTTACACAGACTTCGATGAGAGTGCCTCCGTCTTCAGCAACAAGGGGGATCTCCATTTTCATCGACTCGATAATCAGCACCGTATGTTCTTTATCAAGGGCTTGACCGATCGTTGTTTCAATTTTCCAGATTGTGCCCGTAACTTCTGCTTTTAATTCTTGACGACCCATGTCAATACTTCCTGTTCACTGTTGAGTAGCACTGGCGCACCGTGATGGTAAGTGCCGATTTCTTAAGAGT
>CAIYCP010000521.1 GCA_903924715.1 uncultured beta proteobacterium | reverse complement strand
CGTGCGTGCCTTACATAATCTCGAGGCTGGGCAAGGCTCAAGCGTAAAAACGCTATTGAGCGTCGTACGTGCGTTAGGACGAGAGTCGTGGCTGCAAACAATCGCGCCTGTCGCAACAATCAACCCGTTGACACTAACGAGCAGAGCGGCAAAACGCGTGCGCGCGACAAGTCCCAGCGTTCAGGTCAAGGCAGCGAAGCGGCTTGCTGATATTACTAATTTCGCAGAAAAAGAAGGCGCGCAAAGTGATGGTTAAGGCGACAACAAAAAAAGCCAACAATACCGCGACTCCAGCAAAGAGGCCTTTCAAGCACACCGAGGTCGTCGAAGTGCATTTGTGGAATACACACATTGGCTCGGTTGCCCTAGACCCCGCCTATGGTTTTTACGTGTTCAATTACACGCCTGAGTTTATCAGCGCTCGCATTGAACCCTCTCCCTTACAAATGCCGCTGTCCGAGGAAGGTTATATTTTTACCGATCTTCCTGAGCAGACGTATAAACGACTGCCAGCGATGCTCAGTGATGCACTGCCCGATGACTTTGGCAATGCGCTCATTAACCGCTACATGAGCGACCAGGGTATCGCAGCGACCGATGTCACCCCCCTTGATCGGCTGGCGTATATGAGTAACCGTGCGATGGGCGCGCTGCTGTTCAAGCCTGCGCGCGGGCCACTCACGCACGCACCTACCGCTATCGAACTGAGTGCTCTCGTTGAGCAGGCACGTCGAGCAGTGATCGGCATCGTAGATGGTGACGATCATACCAACGCAGCGCTGCGCAGCATCATCGAAGTGGGGACGTCTGCGGGTGGTGCGCGAGCAAAAGCCGTGATTGCATTAAATCCGAACACCGACGAAATCCGTTCAGGTCAGCTCATGGCACCTCTTGGCTTTGAGCACTGGCTGCTCAAGTTTGATGGCATGGGAGCCGACCAAGAGCTTGGAGCACCCCAAAACTATGGCCGCATCGAATATGCCTATCACCTGATGGCGCGCGACGCAGGCATCGAAATGAACGATTGCAGGTTGTTACTCGAGAACGGCCGCGCACACTTTATGACTCGGCGTTTTGATAGATTTGGCACCAATGGACGCAATCACATGCAGACACTGTGCGCGATGGCTCATCTTGACTTCAAGAAGAAGGGCGCCAATTCTTATTCGCAGCTTTTTTCAACGATGGTTCAGCTAAACCTCACCTATGACGAGATCGAAGAAGCGTTTCGCAGAATGGTGTTTAACGTCATGAGCAGAAACTGTGACGACCACACGAAAAATTTTTCGTTCTTGCTGCCCGAAAACAAAACGACCTGGAAGCTCGCACCCGCCTATGACGTGACGTTCGCGCATAATCCTAAGTCAGAGTGGACCCATCAACATTTGATGTCAGTGAACCGCAAGTTTAAAGATTTTGAGATTCAAGACCTGCTGGCCGAAGCAGATCGCTTTAAAATTGGAACGGCAAAAGCGGTCATCGCGAAGGTGCGAAAGGCAATCCTAAGATGGCCAGAATTCGCAGAGTCTGCCGGTCTGCCCGAGCGCGACATGTTGTTTATTCAGAGTCAGATGCTGGTTTTGCCAGTTTAAAAACTCATGGCAGTCGATGTAAACGCAGACTGAACAAAAATTCGCTTTAACTCCTGACCAAACTTCACTTTTTCTCCTAGGACTCTTGTTCTTGACATGTAACAATTGGCTTAGCAAAACATCTTGCACCGTGCCCTGAGGGCACGGCATTAAAATCACGACCTTTGTCGAATGTTTGGAGCACCAATCAATGAAATCTTACTGGATCCGCAATACCTCGGACTCTACCGAGCTTGAACTGCGCGAGCTGCCGGTGCCTACCCCCGGCCCTGGTCAGGTGCTGGTGCGGGTACGCGCGAGCAGCATCAATCGCGGGGACATGATGGGCGCAATTAAGCTTCATAGCGCCAAGGGCGGGCGTCCCGCCGGCGTCGATGGCGCCGGTGAAGTAGAGGCCATCGGTGCCGGTGTCAGCACGGCTGCGGTCGGCGACCGTGTCATGTTCCGCGCCAAGGGCTGTTTTTCTGAATACGTGGTGGTCGAATCGACCTTGCTCACACCGGTTCCGGCTTGTCTGAACTGGGAACAGGCCGCCGTGATTCCGATCGCCTATATCACCGCCTACGAGGCGCTCCTGCAATTCGGTGGTCTACAAAACGGCGACTGGGTATTGATTGCCGGGGCATCTTCTGGCGTCGGTGTCGCCGCGATACAGATCGCAAAGGTGTGCGGGGCCAAGGTCATAGGTACTTCCGGATCCGCAGAAAAGCTTGCTCGCTTAAAGGAGCTTGGTCTCGACGCCGGCATACTCACGCGCGGCGAAAACTTTACAGAAGAAGCGCTGAAGATTACAGGCGGCGCCGGTGTCAAACTTGCGGTGAATCTGGTGGGCGGAAGCG
>CAIYCP010000520.1 GCA_903924715.1 uncultured beta proteobacterium | reverse complement strand
GGATACCGTCACAGAATCTCGCTTAGCCATTGCCATGGCACAAGAGGGTGGGATTGGAATTATTCACAAAAACTTGACTGCCGACGAACAGGCAAAAGAGGTTTCTCGGGTCAAGCGTCACGAATTCGGGATCGTGACCGATCCGATTACTGTGACAGCAAATATGAAAGTGCGCGATGCCATCGCTTTGCAGCGTCAGCACGGTATTTCTGGCTTGCCCGTGGTTCAGGGCCGCAAGGTGGTGGGCATTGTCACCAACCGCGATTTGCGTTTTGAAGATCGTCTGGATGCGCCGTTGAGCAGCGTGATGACGCCACAAGAGCGTCTGATCACCATGAAAGAAGGCGCGACCCTTGCCGAAGCTCAAACATTGATGCACAAGCATCGTCTTGAGCGTGTGTTGATCGTCAATGACGCGTTTGAATTGCGCGGCTTAGCCACCGTTAAAGATATCGTTAAAAATACTGAACACCCTGCAGCCTGCAAAGATAGCCACGGTCAATTACTGGTCGGTGCTGCGGTGGGCGTCGGTGACGGCACTGAAGAGCGCGTTGAAAAACTCGTGGCGGCTGGCGTTGATGTTCTGGTGGTCGATACGGCACACGGGCACTCAAGCGGCGTCATTGAACGCGTGCGCTGGGTAAAGGCAAATTTTCCAAAGGTCGAGGTGATTGGCGGCAATATTGCCACAGCAGACGCCGCGCGTGCCTTGCACGAAGCGGGTGCTGATGCGGTCAAGGTGGGGATTGGCCCAGGCTCGATCTGTACAACGCGCGTCGTTGCAGGTGTCGGTGTTCCGCAAATTACGGCAATCTCTGACGTTGCACGAGCTCTGAAAGGCACGGGCGTGCCGTTGATTGCTGACGGTGGTGTGCGGTTCTCGGGTGATGTCGCAAAAGCGCTTGTAGCCGGCGCGTCGTCGGTCATGATGGGCGGTATGTTTGCAGGCACCGAAGAAGCCCCGGGCGAAGTTGTGCTATTTCAAGGGCGCTCATACAAATCCTATCGCGGCATGGGCAGCCTCGGTGCAATGACCGATGGTTCAGCTGATCGTTATTTTCAAGATCCAGCCAACAATGCCGACAAACTTGTACCCGAAGGCATCGAAGGACGCGTTCCTTACAAGGGTAGTGTGTTGCAAATTATTTTCCAGCTAGTCGGTGGCGTTCGAGCCTCAATGGGTTATTGCGGTTGTGCCACTATTGAAGAAATGCGAACCAAACCAGAGTTTGTACAAATTACGTCTGCGGGCTTTCGCGAGTCGCATGTTCATGATGTACAAATCACAAAAGAAGCACCAAATTATCGTTCTGAGTAACGCGCTTTTGCAGGTTTGAGTGAGTCACTTTTTATGCACCGGCCTACAAGCCGGTGTCTTTCATTTAGACATTTATACAGGCTAACGATTCATGCACCAACGCATCTTGATTCTTGATTATGGTTCACAGGTGACTCAGTTGATCGCCCGCCGAGTGCGTGAAGCAGGGGTTTATTGTGAACTGCATCCTGGGGGTGTTTCCGGTGATTTTTTAAAAGATCAACTGGCTCAGGGATTGAAGGGCATCATCCTTTCAGGCAGCCACGCTTCGGCCTACGACGAATCGTCGCTCAAGGTGCCCGCCGAAGTTTTCGCAGCAGGCGTGCCCGTGTTAGGCATCTGCTATGGCATGCAGGCGATGGCGCAACAGCTCGGTGGCGAAGTCAGTTACGCTGACCATCGCGAGTTCGGTTACGCCGAAGTTCGTGCGCGCGGGCACACACGTTTGCTCAATGGGATTGATGACTTCACCACGCCCGAAGGGCATGGCATGTTGAAGGTCTGGATGAGCCATGGCGATCAGGTCACGCGCTTGCCTGATGGCTTTAAAGTCATGGCTTCAACAGCTTCATGTCCAATCGCCGGAATGGCCGATGAGTCGCGTAAGTTTTATGCGGTGCAATTTCATCCTGAAGTGACACATACCGTTAAAGGGCAGGCCTTGCTCGAGCGCTTTGTGCACGAGATTTGTGAATGCCAGGGCGACTGGACCATGCCCAACTACGTTGACGAAGCCGTTGCACGCATTCGTGAGCAAGTGGGCACAGATGAGGTGATTCTTGGTTTATCTGGCGGCGTAGATTCATCAGTCGCTGCAGCCTTGATCCATAAAGCGATCGGCGATCGTTTAACTTGTGTGTTTGTTGATCACGGTTTGCTGCGCTTAGACGAAGGCAAGCAAGTGATGGAAACCTTTGCCAAGAACATGGGTGTGCGTATTATTCATGTTGATGCCACCGAACAGTTTATGGGCAAGTTGGCAGGGGTGTCTGACCCTGAGGCCAAACGTAAAATTATTGGTCGAGAGTTTGTTGAGGTCTTTCAAGTCGAGGCGGGCAAGCTCAAGCAGGCGAAGTGGCTTGCACAAGGTACGATTTATCCGGATGTGATTGAGTCTGCGGGTGCAAAAACGGGCAAAGCGGTTGCGATTAAATCGCATCACAACGTTGGTGGTTTGCCAGACACCCTAAACTTGAAACTGCTTGAACCTTTGCGTGAACTGTTTAAAGATGAGGTTCGTAAACTCGGCGTCGCGTTGGGTTTGCCGCATGGCATGGTCTATCGACATCCGTTCCCTGGCCCTGGTTTGGGCGTACGAATTTTAGGTGCCGTCACGACAGAGTTTGCGGATCTGCTTCGGCGTGCTGATGCAATCTTTATCGAAGAGTTGCGCAACACCATTGATCCTGAAACTAAACAAAGCTGGTACGACTTAACCTCGCAGGCTTTCGCGGTGTTCTTGCCTGTTAAGTCAGTGGGAGTGATGGGCGATGGGCGCACCTATGACTATGTGGTGGCTTTGCGCGCAGTACAAACGTCAGACTTTATGACTGCTGACTGGGCGCCTTTGCCATATCCACTATTAGGCAAAGTGTCCTCACGCATTATTAACGAAGTACGCGGTATTAATCGAGTGGTGTACGACGTATCAAGTAAGCCGCCTGCAACGATTGAGTGGGAATAATAATTTCATTGCTCAAGCACTTTGTCGCAGTCACCATATCTGCCCTGTCTCTTTGTGTGACCCAAGTGTTCGCACAAACTGCAGCCGAACCACCTTTTCCGACCAAGCCGATCCGCTTGATCGTTCCGGTCGCGACCGGTGGTTTGACCGATAGCTTAGGCCGCACGCTGGGCCTTAAACTGCAACAGCGACTTGGGCAAACAGTCGTAGTTGAAAACAAGGGCGGCGCAGGCGGCGTCGTTGGCACCATCGCGGCTGCAGCCGCACCCGCCGATGGCTACACAATCCTCATGACATTTCTTGGCCCGGCCGCTGTTCGTCAAGCCTTGAACAGTAAAGCGACCCCATACAACACCTTGCGCGATTTTGCACCTGTCAGTCTTGTTGCCCGCTTTCCGCTATTGCTGGTCGTTGGTTCGAAGTTTCCGGCTCAAACGTTAAATGAATTTATCGCTCTGACTAAGTCCAAGCCCAGTGAGGTGAGCTACGCGTCGGCGGGTGTTGGCTCAACAGGGCATCTGGCTATGGAACTGTTCTTGCGAGATACAGGAACAAAAATTTTGCACGTGCCCTACAAGGGTGAAGCGCCGGCAATGATTGATGTGATGGAAGGGCGTGTGTCTGCTTTATGGATGAGTCTATCTGTCGCATATCCACAAATCAAAGAAGGAAAGTTGCATGTGTTGGGGATTGCCAATCAAGAGCGTCATCCTGGCGCCCCTGAAATCCCGACTATTGCCGAAGCCGGTTTAACGGGTTTCGAGTTCACTGGTTGGTACGGCATGTTGGTGCCCGCGGCAACCCCTAAGTCGATCGTGCAAATTCTGGCAAAAGAATTTTCTGCAATCGTGAACGATCCAAACATGCGCACTCAGTATGAAAGCTATGGCATCGAACAAGCTGCGTATGGCTCAGAACAATTTGACCAATTGATCAAGAGCGAGATTGATAAATGGCAGCGTTTCGGTCGGGACACGGGACTGGTAATCGAATAGCCCCTCGTCACTTACTGCTGCTTAATCCCCGAAGCGCGGACGAACTTAATCCAGCGCTCGTATTCCGAACGATGATAAGCGGCAAATTCATCCGCTGAGCCATACATGACTTCTGCGCCTAGGTTTTCAAATTTTTCTTTAATCTCTGGCGTTTTGAGGATGGAATTTACTTCACGATTTAAACGTTGAATAATTTCTTTTGGCGTGCCTGAGGGTGCCCACAAGCCATACCAGGCAACGACATCAAAGCCGGGATAGCCCTGCTCAGCAACCGTTGGAATTTCCGGGGCAATTACAGCGCGCTGGGCACTGCTGATGCCCAAGGCCCGAATCTTTCCGCTTTTAATTTGTTGTAATGAGCTCGCTAAACCATCAAATACAAAGGCGGTGCGTCCAGCGATCGTATCCAGTAGGGCAGGTGCAGCACCCTTATAGGGCACTTCGACAATATCGATTTTTGCCATGATCTTGAGCAGCTCAGAACCCATCCAAGGTGAGGCGCCCGTACCTGTGCTTGCATAGCTCATCTTTCCAGGATTTGCGCGGGCATCACGGACTAAATCTGCAAGCGTTTGATAGGGAGACTCAGCTGACACAGCAACAACGTTTGGCAACGCAGCGATGGGTGCAACGGGGATAAAATCCACCAATGCGTCATAGCCTAGATTTTTATATAAGACGGTGTTGAGCGTCATGGCGCCGACATTTGCAAAAACAACGGTGTAGCCATCGGCGGGTGACTTAGCACCGACTTGTGCGCCGATCGAACCACCCATTCCACCTCGGTTGTCGATAATCACAGGTTGCTCAAGGCGTTTTTGTAATTCAGTTGAGAGATTTCGAGCGAGCAAATCGGTCATGCCCCCCGCAGGAAAGGTCACGATGAATTTGATTGGTTTTTCGGGGTAGGCTGCAACGGCAGAAAAGCCAAAAAACAAGCTGGCAATGCAGGAAAAAATCCATGACAGTAGCTTCATTAACGTATGACCTTTTAAACAGATTGACCTACTAAAAAACATACAGGTTTGCGATCGATTCGCAATGACTGTGTTATTTATTCTTCAATTTTTATGTTTTTATCTCTGATAAACTTCGCCCACGCTGCAATTTCTGCCAGATGAAACTTTGTAAATTCTGCGGGGCTGTTCACCACGACGTCAACGGCTAATTCTTCCATGCGCTTAATCACATCTGGCGCTTTTGCAGCCTGTGCCATCGTGCTTTGGAGTTTGTTGACGATCTCTGCCGAGGTGCCTTTAGGTGCGTACACGCCGTACCAAGTCAATAAGTTAAAGCCTGGTAGCCCATCTTCATTGAGCGTGGGGATATCTGGACTTACTTTCACGCGTGTCAGACTGGTGACGCCAAGACCTTTCAATTTGCCACCGGTGACAAACGGCAACCCGCTAGGCAGATAATCAAAACCGATTGAAACGTGTCCAGCCATCAAATCATTTAAGGCTGGGGCACTGCCGCGATAGGGAACATGCGTAATTTCGACGCCAGCCTCTTGTTTGAACATTTCTCCTGCAAGATAAGAGGCCGTACCGGTACCGGCCGAAGCATAGGTCAACTTGCCCGGATTTGCTTTCGCATAGGCAATCAACTCTTTGAGATTTTTGAGGGGCAACGAAGGATTGATTAAGAGAATGTTTGGTAGTGTGGCCAGGAGCGTGATGGGGACAAAATCTTTCTCGGCATCGTAGGGTAATTTTTTATAGAGGCTTGGATTGACAG
>CAIYCP010000519.1 GCA_903924715.1 uncultured beta proteobacterium | reverse complement strand
TATCCTTTGTGGCGACCTTTGAAGTTTACCCAACGGTGACTTTGCCCGATTTGAGCAAGCTTCAGATTAAGCGTGCCGTCACCACCGTGGGTGAGGCAGAAGTGCAGCGCACCGTTGACGTGCTGCGTAAGCAACGCGCTCAGTACAAGGCCAGCGAAGGCCGTGCCGCACAAGACGAAGATCGTGTGACGCTTGATTTTGCAGGCACAATCGAAGGTGTGCCCTTCGATGGCGGCAAGGCTGACGATTTTCCGTTTGTGCTGGGTCAGGGCCGTATGCTGCCTGAGTTTGAAGTCGCTGTGCGCGGCATGAAAACAGGCGAAACCAAAGTATTTCCCTTGCCTTTCCCCGCTGACTACGGCGGCAAAGAAGTGGCCGGAAAAACCGCTGAATTTTCGATCAAAGTTAAAGAAGTTGCCGAGCCGATTTTGCCCGAAGTGGATACTGAGTTTGCTAAAGCTTTGGGTCAAACAGAAGGCGACGTTGAAAAGTTGCTTGGAGATATCCGTGCCAACATCGAGCGCGAAGTTAAGGCGCGGACGATGGCGCGCACTAAAAATAGCGTGATGGATGCCTTGGTGTCTGTTGCGACCTTTGAGGTGCCCAAGGCCCTGATCGAAAGTGAATGTGAATCACGTGTGACTGCGGCCCGTGCCGAGCTGACTCAGCGCGGTGTACCGAATGCTGACAAAATGCCCATTCCGGCAGATACGTTTGCCGCTGAGGCTGAGCGTCGGGTCAAACTCGGCTTGTTGGTGTCTGAGTTGGTGCAGGCCGAGCAACTTCAGGCCAAGCCTGAGCAGGTTCGTGCTCGCATCGAAGAATTTGCCGCAAGTTATGAAAAACCCGCCGAAGTCGTGAGCTATTATCTCTCTGATCGGGCGCGTCGTTCAGAGGTTGAGGGCATCGTGCTCGAGGATAATGTTGTTCAGCACGCGCTGGCTAAGGCTCAGGTTGAAGACGAGCAAGTGCCTTTTGATCAAGTCATGGGAACCGAATAAATGCAACGTTTTACCGACTTTTATGCATCCATGCACGGTGGCGAGTCAGTGACTCCCACAGCGCTTGGTTACATTCCGATGGTCATTGAACAATCAGGGCGCGGCGAGCGCGCCTATGATATTTACTCAAGATTGCTTAAAGAGCGTGTGATTTTCTTGGTGGGCCCGGTTAACGACCAGTCTGCCAATGTCATCGTTGCTCAGTTATTGTTTCTTGAGTCTGAAAATCCTGACAAAGACGTGGCACTGTATATCAACTCACCTGGCGGGTCGGTTTATGCCGGCATGGCCATCTATGACACGATGCGGTTTATTAAGCCCGAAGTTTCGACACTATGCACTGGTTTAGCGGCCAGCATGGGTGCTTTTTTGCTGGCTGCGGGTACAAAAGGCAAGCGTTTTTCGTTGCCAAATTCGCGCATTATGATTCATCAGCCTTCAGGCGGTGCGCAGGGCCAGGCCTCAGATATTCAAATTCAAGCGCGCGAAATCCTTGATTTGCGCGAGCGTTTAAACACAATGTTGGCCGAGCATACAGGTCAAACCATCGAGCGTATCGCTTTAGATACCGAACGCGACAACTTTATGTCGGCTCCAGATGCAGTATCGTACGGTTTGATTGATAAGGTTCTCACTTCGCGGGCCGACACTGTATAAGTATTCACCCAAGCTTTAATTGTTTAGTTTGTTTGGTTTGTTTAGTTTTGCTGAATAACTAACAAGTCTAAGACTTGGTACAACTGGTAATGGATCGTTATGTCAGAAAAAAAAGGCTCAGCTAGCACCAAGGTCTTGCATTGTTCGTTTTGTAACAAGAGCCAGCACGAAGTGCGCAAACTCATTGCCGGGCCTTCGGTTTTTGTCTGCGACGAATGCATTGAGTTGTGCAACGATATTATTCGTGAAGAGGCTCAGGCTAGTGCGCGAGCCTCTATTCGCACCGATTTGCCAACACCTGCTGAAATTAAAGCGTTTCTTGATCAATATGTGATTGGGCAGACTGCGTCAAAACGCGTGCTTGCAGTGGCGGTTTATAACCACTACAAGCGCTTGCGCCATGGCGAGATCAAGGGCGATGACGTTGAACTTTCAAAAAGCAATATTTTATTGATCGGCCCGACTGGTTCGGGCAAGACCTTGCTGGCGCAAACTCTCGCCCGTCAATTAAACGTGCCTTTTGTGATGGCGGATGCTACGACGTTGACCGAAGCGGGTTACGTGGGCGAAGACGTTGAAAACATCATTCAAAAATTGCTGCAAAATTGCAATTACGAAGTAGATAAAGCCCAACGTGCCATTGTCTATATTGACGAAATTGACAAGATTTCTCGCAAAGCAGACAACCCCTCTATTACCCGTGATGTATCCGGTGAGGGCGTGCAGCAAGCGTTGTTGAAACTCATTGAAGGGACTGTTGCTTCCGTGCCACCACAAGGCGGGCGAAAGCATCCTAATCAAGATTTTGTTCAAGTCGACACGACCAACATTCTGTTCATCGTAGGCGGAGCGTTTGATGGCCTCGAAAAAGTTATTCGTAGTCGCACTGAACGTTCAGGCATTGGCTTTAGTGCCACTGTCGACTCAAAAACAGAGCAATCAACTGGCACAACCTTTCTTGAGGTTGAGCCCGAAGATTTGGTGAAATTTGGTCTGATTCCTGAGCTTGTTGGACGGTTGCCGGTCATTGCAACCCTTCAAGAGCTTGATGAAGATACTTTGATCCAAATTCTGACTGAACCAAAAAATGCCTTAGTAAAGCAGTTTCAAAAACTGTTTGCGATGGAAGGTGCTGAACTTGAGATTCGTCCAGCAGCCTTGCGGGCAATCGCGCGCAAAGCCGTTAAACGTAAAACCGGTGCACGTGGGCTGCGATCGATCCTTGAATCAGCCTTGCTCGACACCATGTACGAACTGCCTACCCAGGGCAATATCAAGCGTGTGGTGCTCGACGAAGCCACGATCGAGGGTCAGGGCAAGCCGTTGCTGGTTTATGGTGATGAAAAAGAAGCACCTAAAGCTGAGCGCAATTTACGAGATGCTGCGGCTTAGCGTTTTAAAAAGCCAACGCAAGCTCAAAAACCTGTTCTTTATCAGCCCCTTTTGTAGGGGCTTTTTGTTATGTCAGCGTTCAACGCTTGAAATTTGAGCTATCGTCTACATAACAGACATATTCGTGTAATTACGGGCTTTGTATCGGTGGCCCAGTTGGGTTCGACCGAGTTTTTTGATTAGGATCTCATCATGTCTGAAAATCAGACCCTGCCTTCTGAACCGACTCAGCTGCCGCTGTTGCCGCTGCGTGACGTGGTCGTGTTTCCGCATATGGTGATCCCACTCTTTGTGGGACGCCCTCGCTCAATTCGCGCCCTTGAAGCTGCGATGGAAGCTGGCAAAAGCATCATGTTGGCAGCGCAAAAGTCTGCTGGTAAAGATGATCCCACCCCCGATGACGTTTATGAAATCGGCTGTGTCGCGACCATTTTGCAGATGCTTAAGCTACCTGATGGTACGGTCAAGGTCTTGGTCGAAGGCGCGCAACGCGCACGCATCACCGAAATTCAAGACACGGATACGCATTTCACCTCAGTGTTAGTGCCGATTGCCCCGGATTTGGCGGTAAGCGCCGAGACCGAGGCCTTGCGTCGTGCGATCGTTGGGCAGTTTGAGCAGTACGTCAAGCTGAATAAAAAAATCCCACCAGAAATTTTGACATCACTTGCAGGGATCGATGACGCAGGCCGTTTAGCTGACACGATTGCTGCACATTTGCCGCTCAAACTCGAGCAGAAGCAAAAAATGTTAGAGGTCATCTCGACGTCAGAACGTCTTGAAGCCTTGCTTGCGCAACTCGAAACTGAAATCGACATTCTGCAAGTCGAAAAACGAATTCGCGGGCGCGTCAAAAAGCAAATGGAGAAGAGTCAGCGCGACTATTATCTGAACGAACAAGTCAAGGCGATTCAAAAAGAGCTTGGTGAAGGCGAAGAGGGTGCCGACATCGAAGAGCTTGAAAAGAAAATTAACGCGGCGTCTCTGCCTAAAGATGCAAAGAAGAAGGTGGACGGCGAGCTCAAGAAGCTCAAGTTGATGTCTCCGATGTCGGCCGAAGCCACCGTTGTGCGCAATTACATTGATACTGTCATTAATTTGCCTTGGCGTAAAAAGAGCAAGGTCAATCATTCGATTCCAAATGCAGAAAGCGTGTTGGATGATGATCACTACGGCTTAGAAAAAGTTAAAGAACGTATTCTTGAATATCTTGCAGTACAACAACGCGTCGATAAAATTAAAGCGCCTATCCTTTGTTTGGTAGGGCCACCCGGTGTAGGTAAAACCTCGCTGGGTCAGTCGATCGCAAAAGCAACTAACCGTAAGTTTATTCGGATGGCGCTTGGCGGCGTGCGCGATGAGGCCGAGATCCGCGGTCACCGTCGCACCTATATTGGTTCAATGCCCGGCAAGATAT
>CAIYCP010000518.1 GCA_903924715.1 uncultured beta proteobacterium | reverse complement strand
TGCGGTTACAAACAAAACCAACAGTAAAAATACAAAATCTATGAGAAAACTTACGCCTTGCATTTTTTATAATTTAAATAAGACAAACATACCTTTTGCAATCGCAACATGTAGCCGCAAATTCGATCAAATAAATTTCTTTTTCGTCCCTGATACTGTAAAAAAATTTGATCTAATTCGTCGCGATACATATCTGTCAGCCGACCTGACCCTGAAATTGAGTCTGGATGCAATCGAAAAACGGCCAAATCATATTCAATAATTTGATGAGATATCGGTAGCTTCAAAAACTTAAGAAACAGCTCATAATCCCAACAAGTTCGATTTGTAGCGTTAAATCCCCCAATACTTTTAAACGCTTCAGCAGGAAAAAAAGTAGCTTGTTGAAAAATACTCGCAGACAAATACAGCATGTTTCTTTCACTTAGTGGCGCAACTTTTATGACGCTTCTAAGACCCTCAGCACTCTCACTGTAGCCCTGCCCCGTTACGAACGAAGACAACCCACTCGACTCGAAATAATGATTTACCTGTTTCAGCGCGCCGGGCAACAAATAGTCATCCGCGTTAACAAAGCCGTAAATGTCTCCTGTCGCGCGCTTAAAACCCTGATTTAAACCATCGGCGGGACCTTGATCGCGTGCAAAGACCTTAACAATTCGATCTCCGTAAGATTCAATTAACTCTCGACTGCCATCCGCACTCCCAGGATCAACAACAATATATTCAACGTCGCATTCTGTTTGAGTCAAAATTGATTCAATGCATTGACGCAAAAAATTTCCTTGATTGAAAGAGATAGTCACAATTGAGATTTTCATCTCATTCCTTTTTCAAGACTATCTCGATAGGTTTGCATCACAAACTGCCACGTTTCACGTGCGCACCGTGACCACGAATAACTCGCAGCAAGCTCTTTCGCACGCTTGGCTAATTGCGTGCGCCGCGAAGGGTCATCTGTAAGTTGGCGAATCGCAAGCCCAATCGATTGTGAGTCGTAAGGATCGAAGTACTCACCCGCATCTTTAAGTGTTTCTGGCAAGCTGCTGCGACTTGAACAGGCAATTGGGATGCCGACCGCCATGGCCTCGAGTAGCGCTATTCCAAAGGTTTCGCAGCTCGAGGCAAACACAAATAGGTCGGCCTCAGCGATTAGCGCGGCAACCATCTCGTTTGGCACAAAGGCCGATACTTTGACAAATTGCCGATCCGAATCGACCTGATTAAGTAACTGGTGCAAAATTTTGAGCGCACGCTTACCTCCGCCGCCCACGAGGCTAAGTTCAATATTTAAACCTTGGTCACGCAGCGCTTTGATCGCCAAAACCACCTGGGTCTGATGCTTATATTCAAATACCGGTGACACGTACAAACACCGAATCGGCCGGTCGTTGGCGGTCGGCCAGTTTGACCGCAACGGAATATCCTTGAACACCACAGCAACACCATGCGGGATGCACGCAGCGTGTTGCAACAACCCTACACGCCGCTGAACTTGCGTAGCCGCATGTTGAGTCAAAAATATCGCAGCTGTGGCAAAACGAAAAGCCTGACGCTGTACAAAATACATCAAGGTTTGTTGAAACCGATCTTTGCCCCATCCGAATAGAGCTAAAACACCTTGATCATAGGCCAACATATTTTGATTTAATACGACCATGGGCTTAAACCGGCAAAACGTACTGGCATCAGCAGAAAACAGTATGTTACATCCGGCATGCTTTATTTCATGACTCAACCGCCTCCCTTGCCACCACGACTGATGTAATAAAGATTTCTCAAGAGCCGCAGCGTGGTGTTTGATTAACCAAGCACGATCGGGCAGCAGATCTAGCAGCTTTTGGTAAGCCCAGACATGAATTTGCTCAATACCAAATTCTTTGGGGTCTTCAATACTCAAAATGCCAATTAGGTGGGCGACGCCGCCCCCTGACCGCACACGCGAAGCATCGACTGCAACTTTAATTGGTCGCATTATTGCTGATGCTATTTGTAACTTCTAGCTTATGTCGTTCGAGCACCGATACAAAACTAGCCGTGGCAATTTCAGGGCTAAGTGCGCTTGCTAAGTGAAGACTCGCCTTTGCCATCGCTAATAAATCATCATCAAGCTTACAGGCCAATTGATGCATTTTCATCGCTAAATCATTTACTGAAGCAGCTGCGAAGGTATAACCATTGAAGCCGTCGATCAAAAGCTGATGCCTTGCCCCGACCCTGTTTGATAACAACAAGGGTAAGCCTGCGGTTGCAAACTCGTGTGCGACTACACCCCAAGGCTCGTAGCGACTCGGCAAAATTAAAGCGCCCATCTGGCGCGCTAACGTTGCCAAGCTAGCTTGCTCTGCAAAGGGCTTAACGGTTAGGCCCTCTTGTTGTTGCAGCAGCGATTCGAACGGGCCGTTTCCTATACAGGTTAGGCCCCAGCCGGTTGGGTGGGCTTGGCGGTACCGCTTGAAGGCATCAATAAGAGTATCAATACCTTTAGATTCTGTCAGTCTTCCGACATACAAAAATTGCTTTGGGTATTGCAGAGTTTTTTCTTGTTCAAGCGCTGAGGCTGCTTCACTAAAAATGTTTGTATTGCCCGTCAACAGATGGGTGATGATCTCATCGTGTTCAAAGCCCAAGCGTGCTGCACATTCAAACTGCAATGGCCCCGGAACCCATGCATAAGAAAAATAACGCTTCTTGTACGCATGCTTAATCAGCTTTGCGCCGAGTCGTTGGCGTAATGAATTGTTCCACTGGGTATCTAGACCCATCACAATCGGCACGCCCGATAACTTTAATTGCCGTAACGCAGGACGATATCCCTTGTCCTGCCAGCCAGATGTGTAGACTAGATTAGGTTTCAAATCGGACACAAAGTTGCATAGGCTTTGAGGCGTAAACTTTGATCGTTGGTGAAAACGGATGTTTTGGGTAGTTACGTTTGGTACATAGGGTGTCTTTTTATTTTGATCCCAATGAACGACATCCACTATGGCACCATAGCGTTTCACTAGTTGCTCAAAGATAGGGATGTTGTATCCCATCACCTCGGTATATAGATACAGTACTTTCATCAAACGTTAGCCGCCTGGCTGTTTAACGATCTATACAAAGCCAAGTGTTGCGCAGCGCACGTTTGCCAATTGAATTGTTCGACGCGAAGGAGGCCTTTTGCGATCAACTCGTTTGTACGAGTTGGCGAATGAACAACGTTTTGTATTGCACTCGCAATGCTGTCT
>CAIYCP010000517.1 GCA_903924715.1 uncultured beta proteobacterium | reverse complement strand
CTTGAAAAATATTTTTAAAAATTAGGCTGGCACTCATGACAAAACCTCTACTTTTGCAAATTGGATCGTTTAACGGCCATGCGCCCGCCGATGGCGAGTTGGCAAGTCGCTACGAAATTCTTCAGTACTGGAAAGCCACAGACAAAGCTGCGTTCTTGCGTGAGCATGCAGCCGGTATTGAGGCGGTTGCCACGACCGCCAACCTTGGTTGCAGTACCGAAATCATCGCAGCCTTGCCCAAACTACGCGCAATATGCACCTGGGGAGTCGGCTACGACAAGATTGATCTTGACAGTGCTGCAGCACGCAAGATTCAGGTCAGTACGACCCCTGATGTTTTAAACGACTGTGTCGCCGACATTGCCTGGGGCTTGTTACTTGCTTGTGCACGCAACATCGGTTGGGGCGATCGTTTTGTGCGTGCCAATCATTGGGAAAACAAAACAGGCACCCTTCCCCTCGGCGCCCGGGTCAGCGGTAAAAAGCTTGGCATCGTGGGTTTAGGTCGCATTGGTGAAGCCATTGCGCGCCGTGGCCTTGGCTTTGATATGCAGGTGTCGTATCACAACCGTAAAGCACGTACCGATGTGCCCTACACCTACCAAGCCTCTTTACTCGAACTCGCACGCGAAAGCGATTTTCTAGTGTTGGCCACTGTCGGCGGTCCAAGCACCAAACACTTGGTCAACACAGAGATCATGCAGGCCTTGGGCCCGAATGGTCGCTTGATTAATATTGCGCGTGGTTCAGTCATTGACGAACCGGCGATGGTACGCATGCTGGCCTCTGGTGAACTCGGCGGCGCCGGTCTCGATGTATTTGAGAACGAGCCCAAAGTACCCGATCAGCTCAAACAACTTGATAATGTAGTTTTAATGCCACACGTCGCAAGCGCCACACACGAAACGCGACGAGCGATGACAGACTGCGTGCTTGAGAATCTACAAAGCTTCTTCGCGAACGGCAAGCTTGTCACACCGCTTATTTAAGCCGTACCAAAGGGTCTTCGGGTAAGTCAGCCTGCGTCTTAAGCTGGTTATCGTGTGCAAAATCGTGCACGAACTGCCAAGCTAAGGGCTCGAGGTCGCGCAAGCGACTATCGATCACGACGCAACGCTGGCCTTCAAGGGTTGAAGGCTCGGCATACGGTGAATAAGAGATGTAACCACCAAGCGTGCCGGCTGGACGGTAAGGCGCAAGCACACCGGCAAGACGCTCAGCCCAATCACTGGGCCGAAAAGTACTACCTGATTCTGTCACGCCATAAATGACGAAATAACGAACTTCTGCTGTCATGCACAACCCGTATCGCCAATACAGAGCCCACAAACTTATGATTCACGCCTCTGTCGCCTAGATTGTATATGATTGATGTTTTACACCCATGCATGCGATCCTGCATGATGGGAATTTCTCGGAGCCTCGGCCATGACCTCTGCCATTTCCAATACGTACGCCCGTCTTCCAGTAGCCTTTACCCATGGTAAAGGCGTTTGGCTGTGGGATACGAAAGGCCGACGTTATCTTGACGCGATGGCAGGCATTGGCGTGACGTGTCTGGGGCACGCTCACCCTAAGTTGGTTGCTGCCATCAGCGAGCAGGCTGCACGCGTCATTCACACTTCAAACTTATACGAGATCCCTCTGCAAGAAGAGTTTGCGCAACGCATGGCAAAAATCTCAGGCATGACCGAAATCATGTTTGGCAACAGCGGTGCTGAAGCAAACGAGGCCGCCATCAAACTGGCGCGCTATTACGGTTACAAAAAAGGCAACGACCTGCCAACCATCATTACGATGGAATCCTCTTGGCATGGGCGCACGATTGGCACGCTTGCGGCCACTGACAGCGAAAAAGCACGCACGGGCTTTGGTCCTCTGCCGGGCGGCTTCGTCAAAGTCGCATATAACAACCTCGATGCCATCAAGGCGGCGGGCGACGCTGAACCTCGCGTCGTTGCCGTATTGCTTGAAGTCTTGCAAGGTGAAGGCGGCATTCGTCCTTCAGATATTCAGTACCTGAAAGATTTGCGTGCGCTGTGCAATGCGCGCGGTTGGCTCATGATGATCGATGAAGTGCAATCCGGCATTGGCCGAACCGGCAAATGGCTTGCACATCAATGGGCAGACATCTTGCCCGACGTGGTCGTGTTTGCAAAGGGCTTGGCTGGTGGCGTACCCATCGGTGCGATCGGTGCCTGCGGCCCCGCTGCGGGCGTACTCGGCCCTGGCAGTCACGGCACGACCTTTGGTGGCAGTCCTTTAGTCTGCGCAGCGGGCATTGCCACACTGCGCGCGCTTGAAGAAGAGCACCTGCTTGAAAATGCCGCGACCGTCGGAGACTATTTAAAAGCCGCACTGGGCAAAGCCCTGCTGGGCACGCCTGGCGTTCGAGAAGTGCGTGGTCAAGGCCTCATGTTGGGCATCGAGCTTGAGAAGCCTTGCGGCGTCTTGACCGCTCGCGCACTTGAGGCAGGCTTGCTCATCAACGTCACACGCGACCGCGTTGTTCGCCTGTTGCCGCCGTTAACACTCACCACCGCAGAGGCTGATGAAATCGTCAAGATTCTGGCGCCTCTGATTAAGGCGTTTAACGCTGAATCCGCATAACCTGTCCTGACACAGTG
>CAIYCP010000516.1 GCA_903924715.1 uncultured beta proteobacterium | reverse complement strand
TGAGCTCACCTACAACTGGGACACAAGCGCCTACGACTTAGGTACGGGCTACGGGCATATCGCACTTGAAGTCGATAATGCCTACGAAGTTTGCGATAAAGTGCGTACGCTGGGCGGCAAAGTCACGCGCGAGGCGGGGCCCATGAAACACGGCACCACCGTCATCGCGTTTGTTGAAGATCCAGATGGCTACAAGATTGAGTTTGTACAGAAAAAGGTCGCCTAACGCCGACATGAAAATTGTCATCGCCCCCGATTCGTTTAAAGAGAGCCTGTCGGCGCCCGAGGTGGCCGCGGCGCTCGCGCGGGGCGTCAAACGCGCAGCGCCACTCGCGCAAATCATCTGCATCCCGATGGCCGATGGCGGCGAGGGGACCGTGCAGGCAGTGCTGGGCGCGACACAAAGCGAACGACACAGTCATCTGGTGCAAAACGCCCTGGGACAGCCGATCCGAGCCCAATGGGCCTTGCTTCCCAACCAAACAGCCGTCATTGAAATGGCCACCGCCGCGGGGTTAGAGCATATTTGTGTCACCGAGCGCGATGCCTTGCGGGCGACAACCTACGGTGTCGGCCAACTGATTAAGCAAGCGCTTGATGCTGGTGCGCGTCATATTGTTTTAGGTTTGGGCGGCTCGGCCACCAATGACGGGGGTGCGGGCATGCTCTGCGCCTTGGGTTTACGTTTACTCGACGCACAGCATCAACCCATTGCCCCGGGCGGAGCGGCTCTTGCAACGTTGGCGCACGTCGAGGCCGGCGAACTTGATCCTCGCTTGCAACAAACAAAGATCACCATTGCCTCTGATGTCAACAACCCACTCTGTGGCCCGCGAGGCGCCTCGGCGATCTTTGGCCCACAAAAGGGTGCGAGTCCAGAGCAGGTTCAACAGCTTGATGCGGCCTTAAGTCACTTTGCCGATCTCTGTGCACAACACCTCGGCCATGATCGGCGCGATGCCCCAGGTTCTGGCGCAGCAGGTGGTGTGGGCTTTGCCGCTCACGCCTGGATGCAGGCAACGTTCAGGCCAGGTGCTGCTGTCATCGCCGAGATCGGTGGGCTCGCGCAAGCTGTAGAAGGCGCAACTTTAGTGTTAACAGGTGAAGGACGTCTGGACGCGCAAACCTTGTTGGGTAAAACGCCAATGGGCGTGGCGCAAATTGCGAAGCGTGCCGGCGTACCGGCCATTGCCATTGCAGGCTCGTTAGGATCGGGGTATCAAGGGCTTTATCACGAAGGGATTGAAGCCGCGTTTAGTTTGGTCTCTGGGCCCATGACACTTGCACAAGCCTGCGCGAATGTGAGCAGTTTGCTTGAAGATCGCGCAGAAGATGTCATTCGGTTGTGGCTTGCAGCCAAACCCCACTAAGCCGCGTTACGAAGCTCGAATGCCTGCTGCGTACAGTACGTCGGTCATCTGAATAAATTTTAAAACCGAGACCTGCTCTGCACGCCACGTAGGTTCGATTTCCAGATCAAGCCACGGTATCAGGGCAGTCCATGCGCCCAATACTCCACGCAACATCTTGCGTCGCTGTGAAAACGCACGTAAGACAACCGCTGCAAAAAGAGCCTCATCACGCGCACGCACGCGCGACTGCCCCAAGGGCACCATCCGTACAATCGAGGACGTCACGCGCGGTGCAGGGTCAAACGCCTCTGCAGATACATCAAATATTTTTTCAATGGCGTAGCGATACTGCAACATGACCGACAGGCGACTGTAATCACTGGTACCTGGTTCTGCCACCATTCGATCAACGACCTCACGCTGCAACATAAAGTGCTGATCTTCGATCCGATCCGCATACGCAACAAGCGTAAACAGCAAGGGAGTCGAAATGTTGTAGGGCAAGTTACCTACAATGCGCAAACGCTCGCCAAACTGCGTGAAGTCAACACTTAAAACATCGGCCTGTATGATCGGCAGCTGTCGTTCAGAAAATCGTTGCCGCAATCTTGACGCCAAATCGCGATCAAGTTCAATGACGGTCAGTGCCTCGAGTCGCTCGAGAAGGGGAATCGTCAGCGCACCCAGGCCTGGGCCGATCTCGATCATCCGATCGTCACGAGCGGGATTAATCGCTCGCACGATGGCGTCAATGACACCTAAGTCAACTAAAAAATTCTGACCAAACCGCTTGCGCGCCTGATGCGCTG
>CAIYCP010000515.1 GCA_903924715.1 uncultured beta proteobacterium | reverse complement strand
TTTCCTGGCTATGACACCTATCTAGACGATCGGATGAAAGCGGTGTTACCCGCTTGCATAAAAAACGGCACCAAGATCATTACCAATCAAGGCTGGATCAATCCGGATGCGGCGGCCAAGCGCATCGTGTATTGGCTGAATGAATTCGGCTTTAAAGGCGTTAAGGTCGCCTCGGTGAATGGCAGCTTAATTACCGAGCATGTGCTTGAGTTGACTGATGTCATTTTAGAAAATAGTCAACCAACTTCGACATTGAAAGAAAATTTAATTTCGGCTGAAGTCTATCAAGGTGCCGAGCCCATCGTCGAGGCCCTGAAAGCAGGCGCCCAAATCGTGATTACGGGTCGTGTCGCTGATCCCTCAATCTTCATGGCACCGATGATGTATGAGTTTGGCTGGGATCCCTTAGATCACGTCAAACTTGGTCAGGGTAATGGCATCGGTCATCTTCTTGAATGCGGCGCGCAAGCAACCGGCGGCTACTTTTCAGATCCGGGATTTAAAGATGTGCCCGAACCCTGGAACTTCGGCTTTCCGATCGCTGAAGTCAGTCGTGATGGAAGTGCTGTGATTACTAAAGTGGCTGGTACGGGCGGCGCGATTACGCTCGAAACCATCAAAGAACAAATGTTGTACGAAGTGCACGACCCGGCGAATTATCTGACCCCTGATGTCGTGGTCGATTTCACCACCGTGCACATTGAACAGGTTGGTGCAGATCGGGTTCGCGTCAGCAAGATCGGTGGAAAGCCGCGTACACCCACCTTGAAAGTTTCGATCGGCTGCACAGAGGGTTTTATCGGCGAGGATATGTTTTTTTATGCGGGCCCTGGAGCCTTGCGTCGTGCCGAGTTGGCCAAGAAGATTCTTGAAGAACGCTTCAAAATTGTTAAGTTGCAGGCCGAAGAAATCAGAATCGATTACTTGGGCTTGAACGCGATTCACGGCGCAGCAACGCCCGCCAATGCCCCTGAGCCCTATGAAATAGCCGTGCGGGTAGCGGCTCGCACCAAGACTCGTGAAGAGGCCGCTAAGGTCGGCCGCGAGATCGACGGTATGGCGGTATCGGGTATCGCACACACAGGCAAACGTGTGCCACACCAGGATCGCACCCGCGAAGTGATTGGCGTGTGGTCAGCATTGGTGGCGCGCGAAAAGGTGTTTGCCTCTGTCAATTATTTTGTGAGCTAAGCCATGAAAGTCAAATTGCAACATGTGGCCCATGCCAGGTCAGGTGACAAGGGTGACACGTCAAATATTGCTGTCTACGCGTATGTGCCAGCGTTTTATCCGCTGCTCAAAGAACAGTTGACTGCTGACGCGCTCAAAGCATTTTACAAAGGTGCGATTAAAGGCCCGGTGACTCGCTATGAAGTTGATAACGTGCACGCCATGAATTTTGTCGCGCAAGGGGCCTTAGGGGGTGGTGTTTCGCGAAGCCTGTGCCTAGATAATTACGGCAAGGCCTTGTCCGCTGCGATTCTTGGTTTTGAAATCGAGGTGCCTGACTCGTTGCGGTCGGTACTCCGCGGGCAGCACCTTCTAACAACCACTTAACTTATCCTTGACCGAATATATCCTTGACTGAATTGACCGTTGACTGAATCTCTCCCTGACCGAATCTTTCCCTGACCGAATATATCCTCGGCTGAATATATCCTTGATCTAATCTATCCTTGACCGAATTTAGCGTTTGACATCGTGATAAGAAAAAAACACACTATTTTGATTGTCGGGGCCAGCGGAGTGGTTGGTGCTGCGGCCTTAAATCATTTTGCGGCCTTGCCTGACTGGAACGTGATCGCCTTGTCGCGGCGCTTCGTGAATTTGCCGTTTTTGGCACAACACTTAAGTGTAGATCTAACTGACCGTCAAGCCTGTGAGCAAGCAGCCTTAGGCCTGTCAGGCGTCACGCATATTTTTTACGCAGCACTCTATGAGTTGCCTGAGCTTGTTGCTGGATGGCAGGACCCCAAACAGATGGCGGTGAACGAGTCGATGCTTCGCAATTTG
>CAIYCP010000514.1 GCA_903924715.1 uncultured beta proteobacterium | reverse complement strand
GGTTGGTCATGCGTTTAGAGGGTGCTTTGCAGCTTTTTGCTGCGCACTGCGCACGCCATGCCATTCGCTGGGCCGCTGCGGGAATGGTGGCTGTCTCCATCGCGCTTGGCTTGGCGAATCCGGCCATTTTTTATAAATGGAGCAGCGCTACAAATCTTGTCATGGCCGCTCCGATCTGGCTGCTGATGTTGGTTTGTTTTGTGGGCATTGACATGAGTCTGACTCGCGTGATTCAACCCCGTTACCGTCACTTGGTCTGGGTGCCGTTTGTTTTGTGTGTCATTCTCTTTATCGCGCTGCTCAGTGGCTTGACCTACAGTATGTTTCCCTTTGTCGTGCTGGATCAGCTGACCTTATGGGATGCTGCGGCGGCACAAGGTTCTTTGCAGCTTGTGTTGGCGGCAACGCTGATCGTGTTACCGATCATGGTCATTTTTAATCTCGTGACGTATCGCGATTTGTTCGGACGTGCGCCCTAGTCCTTCAATGGCCTGCGCCAATAGACGGCTTAGCGTCGGTGGCGATTTAGGCGCTGAGGCGGGGTAAACGAACATTGACTTCTAAGCCCCCATGCGAGGCTTGATCCAAACTGAGTGTGCCGCCATGGGCTTGGGCGATCGTTTCGGCGAGCGCTAATCCTAAACCAACGTTGCCCGTTCGAGTACGAGCCTCGTCAAGCCGTACA
The DNA here is from genome assembly GCA_903924715.1 of uncultured beta proteobacterium. Lineage (GTDB taxonomy): Bacteria > Pseudomonadota > Gammaproteobacteria > Burkholderiales > Burkholderiaceae_B > Zwartia. The sequence continues at coordinate 2,611 of CAIYCP010000514.1, read as the reverse complement.
AAAGGTTTGAGCGCCTCGGCCCGTTTTGCAGGCGCGATGCCTGGACCGTGATCGCTCACTGTGAGCAACGTCCAGTCGTCGGTGGCGCTGAGTGTGACCTCGACCGGTGGCGCGCCATGATGCAGTGCGTTGCTGATCAGATTGTCCAGCAGACGCGAGAGCGCCACACTGTCCGCGCTGATCAAAACAACCGCAGCGGTGTTGCTCAGTACGACCTCATTGCGTGCACTATTCCAGTTTGCAACGCGCTCGATGATCCAGTCGTTGAGCGCGAAGTTTTCAAAACGGTAGGTCGCAGGATCGGAGCCTCGTACATATTGAATAAACTGATCCACCATTTGCTGCATATCTTGTAAATCTTTACGCATGCCATCTTTCAGCGCGATGTCTTCGGTCATCTCGATACGTAACCACATGCGCGATAGAGGTGCTTTGAGATCATGAGGCAGTCCGGCCAGCAGGGTTCGACGCGTGGCCTCGGATTGACTCAACGCTTCGAGCATGGCGTTAAAGCGTTCACCTAAGCGTTTGATTTCGGCAGGGCCAGCGGGCTGAACTCTTGCAGGTTTGCCCGCTGCGAGCTGATCGGTGGCATCCACGAGTCGAGTGATCGGTTGGGTAATATGCCACGAGAACCAGGCCGCGATCAGTAGCACCAAAGCAAGCCCAGCGAGCCACCATATCACCAGTGAAGTCGCAACCGGCGGGTCGATTCGATCGAGCGGGATGACCAGCCATTCGCGGTGTCGAGGCACTTCGGTTTCGTTTGGCCGGGTCAGTGAAATATAAATTTCTGGAACGGGGCCGCGAGATAGCGCAACACGACTGTCCCCGCTGAGCCGGTTGTTTAAACGGCCAATGAGTCTGACGAGGCCGCACCGCATGTCGTCGGCGCCAAATTCTTCGGGTGGGAGGAGTTTGGCGGGGGCCAGTGTTGACGATTCAGTGGGCGTTGCTCGATTTGGATTCGTGTTCGATTCTGACGTCGATTCGCGAGGAGCTTGGCCATCTTTGGGTGCTGGCATACGGGTCGCGGCGCGATCTGCTCGTGCTGCTCTGCGTTGAAGCCTGGCCTCGTTAGGCAGCGGGTTTGCCCACATTCGCCAGTGCCCTTGAGACGCGCGTCTGACAAATTCAGCGCGTTCAGGGGGCGGTACGTGCTCCATTGAGTATTGCAAGGTACGGATGGTGGTCGCTAATAAATCTAAAGCAACTGTTTGAGCATGATCGCGCTGATAAATCGAAACCAGATAGAGCGTGGCCGCTTGGCCCGCAAGTACCGTGGCAAGCACCATGAGCGTGAGCCGCGTGCGAAAGGATTGCGGCAGCAAAAAAAACGGCGTACTCACGGCGAAAAACGGTATCCCGTGCCCCAGACAGTTTGAATCCAGCGCGGCTGTTTGGGATCGTCTTCAAGGGCGCGACGCAAGCGCAAAATTGCGATATCGATGGCGCGATCGTTGCGCTCGCCTGATTCGTCATCACGGGCCAACGTTAAGAGTCGTTCGCGTGATAGTGGCTTGCCGGGGTTTCGAATTAACGCTTCAAGCAAATTGATTTCACCGCCGGTCAGTTTGACCACATCAGTGTCGCGCATGAGCTGGCGCATCACCGGATCAAAGGTGAAGATCCCAAACTTGACCGGAGCATTTTTGGTCAAGGCCGAGGCACCGCGCTTGCGGCGCAGTACGGCTTGAATGCGGGCCAGTAATTCGCGCGGATCAAAGGGTTTCCCAACATAGTCATCTGCACCGGCTTCAAGGCCGATAATTCGATCGACTGACTCATCGCGTGCGGTCAAGAGAATGACGGGGATGTCTTCGCCTTGGGCACGCAAGGCACGGCAGGCTTCGGCGCCATCACCGCCGGGCATCATGCGGTCAAGCACGATGAGCTCGGGCGCAAAGCGCAAAATTCGGGCGGACAAATCAGTGGCGTCTGGGGCCACCAGCGTGTCAAAGCCGTGCTTGTTCAGATAGTCTGCAAGCAGTTGGCGAAGCGCAGGATCGTCATCGACGACTAAAACTTTAATGCGGGGTTCAATACCAGTCTTGGAGTCCATGCCCAAAGTGTGCAACGTACGACGGTTTTGAGCAAGCGTTTTGAAATCAATTGAAACGATCTTGTTTGCTGATGTGTGTCTCACGGCAATCCCCTACAATACGCTTATGACAACGACGATTGATGCAAAGGCCGAATTAGGTGCCGCCAAGGTACTTGCTAGCGTGTTCGGTTATGAATCGTTTCGCGGCGATCAGCATGCCATTGTTGAACATGTCATCGGCGGGGGGGATGCCCTGGTGTTGATGCCCACGGGTGCCGGAAAATCTCTTTGTTATCAGGTGCCTGCGCTCGTTCGAACGGGTGTCGGTATTGTCATTTCGCCCTTGATTGCGTTAATGCAAGACCAAGTCGATGCACTCAAAGAGCTTGGCGTGCGTGCCGCCTTTTTAAATTCAACCCAAGACTGGCAAGATTCACGAGCGGTCGAGCAGGCTTTTTTGGCCGGAGATCTTGATCTGCTTTACGTGGCTCCCGAGCGCTTATTGACTGACCGCTGCTTGCAATTGCTGTCTCGCGGAAAACTAGCGCTGTTTGCGATTGATGAGGC
>CAIYCP010000513.1 GCA_903924715.1 uncultured beta proteobacterium | reverse complement strand
TTACCCGGTTTAACCGGACACTAGTGATCGGGGCTATTTTTTTAATGCAAACGGGCAGGGGTGTTAACCAACGCGCAGATTTTGCAAGGCATTAATGCGGGCATTGATTGGAGGATGCGTCGCAAACATGGCGCTAATGCTGCTGCCGCCACTGATCCCCGATGCGGCAATGCTTTTTGGTAATTCGCCAGGCGTCAGGCCACCGAGTCGCGCTAACGCACGAATCATGGGCTCGCGTGAACTGAGCAGAGAAGCCGAGCCCGCATCGGCACGATATTCGCGCTGACGTGAAAACCATGCGACGATCAGGCTCGCAGCGATCCCAAAGGCTATTTCGCAAACGATGACCGTGGCGTAGTAGCCCAGGCCAGTTCCCTTGTCATTTTTTAAAATAACGCGGTCGACGAAATAACCAACGATGCGCGCCAAAAAGACGACAAAGGTGTTGACCACACCCTGAATCAACGTCAGCGTGATCATGTCCCCGTTCGCGATATGTGCGACTTCGTGAGCCAGTACGGCCGACACCTCTTCTTCGGTCATGCTGTCGAGCAAGCCCGTTGAAACGGCGACGAGTGATTCGTTGCGAAAGGCACCGGTTGCGAAGGCATTGGGCTCGCCTTCATAAATGGCAACTTCTGGGCGACCAATGCCCGCGCGATCGGCTAGTTGATGTACGGTATCCACAAGCCATTGTTCTTTCGCGCCGCTAGGTGCTTGGGGATTAATCACGCGTGCACCGGTACTCCATTTAGCCATCGGCTTGCTAATCAGTAACGAAAAGATGGCGCCCGTGAAGCCAACAACAGCCGAAAATACAAGCAACATCTGAAGGTTGAGCCCTTGCTCGGTCATGAAACGATTGACACCCAAAATACTTAAGGTGGCGCTGAGCACCAACATGACCGCAAGATTAGTTAGCAAAAAAAGAATAATTCGTTTCATGGTCTTTTTAAGGGTATAAAAAGTGAGTTAAAGGGTTTTAAGTCATTCAAAACGGGCGGCGTTTAAAGAAATAGACGCATTGCCTAAACGATCGGACAGGCCTTTGGATTAAAAGTTCTCGGTTTCGTTCATGGCCTTTCGATACCATTCATGAAAGTGTTGCATGCCGTCTTCCATGGGTGACTGATAAGGGCCGGTTTCGAAAGCACCGCGCGCTAAGAGCGCCGCGCGGCCGGCATCCATGCGCTCGGCGATTTCGTCATCTTCAACGGCGGTTTCCATATAGGCCTCGCGTTGTGCCTCGACAAATTCACGCTCAAATAATGCGATTTCTTCAGGGTAATAAAACTCAACGATGTTGACGGTTTCTGTAGGTGATTTTGGATAAAGGGTCGACTGGACCGCTACATGAGGATAAAGCTCGATCATGTGCGTTGGAAAATATGTGACCCAGACGGCACCAAAATCGGGAGCCTGACCTTGACGAAACGCCAAGAGCTTGTCATGCCAAACCTTATAGGCGGGTGAGCCCGGCTGAGACAGTGCGCGGTGAACGCCTACGCGCTGCATGCTGTAGTGCTCGGTGAACTCCCAGGAAAGATCATCGCAGGTCACGAAGTGGCCCAGGCCGGGATGAAACGGCGCAACGTGATAATCCTCTAGGTAAACCTCGATAAAGGTTTTCCAGTTGTAGTGGCAGGGATGCACCTCAACGTGATCCAGCACGTAGTCTGACAAATCAAACTCTGGACGTTTGAACAGGCGCCCGATATCGGCTAAGGGGTCGCGCGGCCCCTCAAATAGCAGGCCATGACAGTCTTTAACTGGAAAACGC
>CAIYCP010000512.1 GCA_903924715.1 uncultured beta proteobacterium | reverse complement strand
TTTTATAGTTTTCAATAACTCTGTCGTTTCATAAAGCGGCAACCCCATCACCCCAGAATAACTACCCCGCAGATCGCAAATGAAGCCTGCGGCAAGCCCCTGTATGCCGTAGGCACCAGCTTTGCCAAAACACTCGCCACTTTGAATGTATGACGCGATTTCTGCCTCGCTCAGTGCTTTGAAGCTGACCAAAGACTCAGACAACGCGGTATGTATCGCCCCATTAACTGAAATAACAACTGCAGTGAAAACTGTATGGGTTTGATTAGAGAGCTGCTTCAAGATACGGGCGGCGTCTGTTGCATCCGTTGGTTTGCCTAAAATGGCATCACCTAAGGCCACAGTGGTGTCGGCCGCTAAGATGGGTTGACCTGCGATCTGCGCCGCAGTCGCAGCCTGTTGAGGCAGACTTAGCCATTCTAAGGCCCGGTGGGCTTTGTCGAGGGCGGTACGCTGCACATAGGCTAGGGGTGTTTCATTGGCCAGGCGTGGTTCATCTGCACCCTCAACGGGGGGCAGTCGCAATACCAAATGCGAGACACCGATCTGAGTCAGTAATTCTTGTCGCCTTGGGCTAGCTGACGCTAAAAACAGTTGGGCTGTCAAAGAGGGAGTCTGCATTTAGGCGCGGTGATAAGGATGATTGACCAAGATCGACCAGGCTCGGTAGAGCTGTTCGATTAAGACGACGCGTACCAGAGGGTGTGGCAAAGTCAGCGATGAAAGTCTGAGCAAACTGGTGCACGAGGCCTTCAGTGCAGGGTCAAGGCCGTCGGGGCCGCCAATGAGTATGGCAAGAGACTGGCTGTTATCTTGCCAGCCCTGCAGCAAGATCGAGAATTTTTCAGTGGTCAGGTCTTTGCCGTGCTCGTCTAAGGCGATGCGCAAGGCTTGCTCTGGAATCGCACCTTCGATTCTTTTGGCTTCGGCCGCCATCATTTGTGCCGGAGTTTTGCCACTGGTGCGAGGTTCGGGCTTGATTTCTTTTAGTTCGACAGCCCAGTCGGAGGGAAGCCGTTTGGCGTAATCTTCCCAGGCGGTTTCGATCCAAGCGGGCATACGAGTACCCACGGCGATGATGGTGATTTTCATGGCCGCGAGAGGGTAGTTGATTTACCTGTTTGAACGTGCAGGTCGTGAAGAACGACTCGCGCCACGACGGCCCTCGGGTTCGTCACGGCTGCCCATTGGATCAAAGGCTGTATCGCTTGATGCCATGGCCGGGCGTGTGGATTCTGGTGATAGTTTCAGCCGTACGGGTTTGCCACCCCAGACTTCTTCAAGGTTGTAATAGGTGCGAATGGCCGGTTGCATGATATGGATCACGATATCGCCAATATCAACCAGTACCCATTCGCCCGTCTCTTCGCCTTCAGTGGCAATGACAGGCACACCAACGCTGCGTGATTTGTCGGCAACGCTATTGGCAAGCGCACGTGTTTGGCGATTAGAGGTTGCTGACGCAATCACGACACGATCAAACAGGCTGGTCAGATGCTCGGTATTAAAAACTTTGATGTCTTGCGCTTTAACGTCTTCAAGCGCGTCGACCACTGCACGTTGCAGTTTTTGGATATCCATTCTTT
>CAIYCP010000511.1 GCA_903924715.1 uncultured beta proteobacterium | reverse complement strand
TGCCTCATGGCGCTCGAGTAACTGCTCAGAAAGATCGCCGGTCATACGGTTTACCATGCGCCCGCGCTTCACGGCAGGTCGCTGCAACAGCAAATCCGCCCAACGGTGAACGTGCTTATATTCATGCACGCTCAAAAATTCAGCCGCACCGTATGACCAGCCTTTAACCAGCCCACCGTACCAAGGAAAAACAGCGATATCGGCAATCGAATATTGGTCGCCGGCAAGGTATTCGGCTTCAGCAAGACGTCGGTCAAGAACATCGAGTTCACGCTTAACTTCCATCGCAAAGCGATCAATGGCGTATTCAATTTTGAATGGTGCATAGGCGTAGAAGTGACCAAATCCACCCCCCAAATAAGGCGCGCTACCCATTTGCCAAAACAGCCAATTCAATGCCTCTGTACGACGCGCAATATCCGTCGGCAAAAAGGCTTTAAATTTTTCTGCCAAATACAGCAAGATCGACCCTGATTCAAAGACACGAATGGGTTTAGGCCCACTGCGATCCATTAATGCCGGAATCTTAGAGTTAGGATTGACATCGACAAAGCCCGAACCGAACTGAGCACCCTCGCGGATGTTAATCAGCCAAGCGTCGTATTCTGCACCGGTATGGCCCGCAGCGAGCAATTCTTCAAGCAAAATGGTGACTTTTACACCGTTGGGGGTACCCAGCGAATAAAGCTGAAGCGGGTGACGACCAATCGGCAATTCTTTATCATGCGTCGGCCCGGCAATAGGACGATTAATACTCGCAAAGGCTCCACCGTTGGGTTGAGTCCAGGTCCATACTGCGGGTGGTGTATAAACGTTTGAATCTGACATTTTTGTTCTCTCAATCTTTTGAATACCGTAGATGCGACCAGCGCGCATTGCACGGATTAGTATTTTCTTATACGCGTTGATGATACCCTTGAAAGGCGACTAAAGACAAAGTATCTACTAGACTAGCCACAAGTGTCCCCATCATACAAAAACTTTAAATAGGCCGGATATGAATCATTTTGCGAATCTGAAAACATTGACAAACGTAATCGCCACACTGCTCACTTTCGTTTGCACGACCGTAACCGCTCAGGCTCAAGACGAGAGCTATCCAAACAAATCTGTGCGCATCATTGTGCCCTTCGCCGCCGGCGGATCAACCGACATCGTGGCACGCATTCTGGCCGATAAACTGGGTGCCGAATTCAAGCAGACCTTTGTAGTCGATAATCGCTCGGGTGCCGCTGGCAATATTGGTGCAGATGCCGTCGCGAAAGCACCGGCCGATGGCTATACCCTGCTTGTAGGAACCACGGGGACCCTAGCGATCAACCGTTACTTGTATAAAGACATGACCTACGACGGCCTCAAAGACTTCGCGCCCGTGAGCTATACGTCTAGCATTACAAATATTCTGGTTGTATCGTCAAAGATTCCAGTGCGCACCGTCGCTGAACTCATTGCGCTGGCCAAAAGCAAACCTGGCGAACTCAACTTTGCCTCTTCGGGCGCAGGAAGTTCGACGCATATGTCGAGCGAGTTATTCAAAGCCATGGCGGGTATCGATATCGTGCACGTTCCGTACCGCGGCAGTGCTCAAGCGATGAATGATGTGCTCTCAGGCCAGGTCACGATGTTGATCGATAATGCCCCAAGCTCAGTGGGCTTTATACAGCAAGGGACACTTCGTCCTTTGGCCGTAACAAGTATAAAACGTCTGCCCACTCTGCCAGAAATCCCCACCATGGATGAGTCAGGTTTAAAGGGCTATGAATCCTTGTCCTGGAGTGGCATTGTCGCACCCGCGGCCACACCCCAACCCATCATCGCCAAGCTGAACCAAGCGATCAATCGACTACTTGAAACTGAAGACGTTAAACAACGGTTCGCCGGCATGGGCGTTGAACCTGTTGGTGGCACCCCTGAAATTTTTACTCGTCACATTCAAAGTGAAAGTGATAAATGGGGCAAACTGATTAAAAGTGCCAATATCGCGACGAACTGAGCTGGCAAGGAAGACTGACATGCAAATGAACAGGTGCTGTAAGTTATTTGCTTTTTTCTGGTTTGCACTGAGCTTAGCGAGCGCTACCGCGGATGAGTATCCGAACAGACCGGTGCGCCTAATCGTTGGATTTTCAGCGGGTGGCAACGCCGATACCCCAACGCGTATTGTTGCAAATAAATTAGGTGAACTCTGGGGGTCGAGCATTGTGGTTGAAAATCGACCTGGTGC
>CAIYCP010000510.1 GCA_903924715.1 uncultured beta proteobacterium | reverse complement strand
TGAAATCGAACAGGTCAACGCGGTTGATGCAGCCGAGCAATTGGCAAAAGCGCAAGCAGTCGTTCAACACAATATCGCCTGGTCAGCCGGCGCCGGTTTGTTACCATTTCCAGCACTAGATCTCGTGGCGATTGCAGCCGTTCAGCTCAAGATGATCAATGAGCTTTGCTCAGTCTACGAAATTCCCTTTAAGCAATCGCTCGCCCGACCAATGGTCCTCAGCCTGATTGGCAGTTTGGGGGCAACAATGCTTGCACCAACGATCGCTTCAGCGTCGATTAAGTTTATTCCGGGCATTGGATCATTGCTTGCAGGCACCGCTTTAGCTGCAACCTCTGCAGGGATCACCTACGGTGTGGGTCATCTATTTCTGGATCACTTCAAAAAAGGTGGCACACTAGAAAACTTTAACCTGATTGGCGGTCGCAATATTTTTAAGCGTAAAGTCAAAGAAGGTATTAACTCGGTTGCAGCAAAAGATGAAGAGCTTGCTGCTTAATCGAAGTTTTACAATATAAAAAGCATGATTGAAGTTCATGCTTTTTATATCGATTTACTAGCAATTCAGACCAATAAATACGATATTTTTCTACAATCGCCCCTAAGCATCGAAAAGTTTTATATACTAAAATTTATTTTGCCTGTTGACTTAAAACTCAAACTCAATTAAAGCTCAACATCTCTAGGACATAAAATGCGTACCCCCTTAATCTCAGCCCTGCTTTCAGTATTTTTGCTTTCTGGTTGCATTCACGCAGGATCATCCAGTTTCAGAGATATGTCGACAGCCTATCGTGACGTGCTGGAGACTTACGCAAACGATAATATTTTGCTAAATATTGTTCGTGCGTCGCAAAGAATGCCCATGAGCTTTCTTGACTTACCTTCCGTCGTGGGCTCAGGCAACGTGTCGGCTGGTGTAGGAGTCGGCGCGACGGTCATCAGTGCCTCGCCCAACACCACGCAAGGCTTCTTTACCGCTGGTGTAGGATCCTCGACTGCACCCCAAGCATCACTCTCTGTCAATAACGGGTTTAACTTTACGCAATCATCGCTCGATAACTCATCTTTTATGGTTTCATTTTTAAGTGATCTCAAACCTGATGCGATTGATAGTTTGATGAATAGTGATACGGGCCCCTTGTCGATTCTTTACTCCTTGGTGATTGACTACATCGAAGTCCGTGACGGTAAAAATAACGTACTCGAAAAATTCACCAATAACCCAGACTCGCCTAAATATGAAGATTTCCAGAAAGCGCTATACAGGCTGATTGATTCGGGTCTTAAGACCGAAGTCGTCTTGGAAAAGCAAGTGCTATCTGCACCCATGGATGTTGAAACTTTGAACAAGAACATGACTGCCTTGGTTGCAGCGTACGCATTACCTGGCACTGCCGTTATCCCAGCGGACACGCCAGTTAACGGCAAACCTGCCTTTCAATTGGTGAGAGTGAACCAACAAGTACGTATGTGTTTACAGCGCACCGATACAGAAAAATTAGTTGATGCACAATTCACAGATGCTGCCTTTTGTAATTCAGCTGCTGGTGGAATTGGAACCCGCGCCGCGCCTACAAAATCAGATAAAAAGGATGGTCAAGCGGATAACAAAAAAAGTTTAATCATCAAGATGCGGTCAACGCGTAATATTTTCGATTTTCTGGGTCAATTATTGAACATGCAAAATGGACCTGAGCCACGTATCATTCGGGTAAAAAACTCGGACATATTTAAGTTTGATCGTGCAAGCCTTACCGCTCCAATGGATGAAAAAAATTCTGCGCCCTTATTTTTAGTTGAAAAAAACAAAAATACCTCAAACCCCATTACCGCAGTCAACTACCGAGGCAACTCCTATGCGATTCCCTCACAAAATAATGGCGCAACCAGTATGATCATCGTCATTTTGTCTGAAATCCTGACCTTAAATAAAGTGCCTGGATCAATCCCGCCCTCACCCGCTGTGTTGATCAGATAAAGGTTTGATTTAATGACAAAAAAGGCAGGGAACTGGCTGATCCCGCTGGTAAAAAACAAAACATCATCTCTGCGTCTTTTTTGTTTTCCCTACGCTGGAGGCGGGGCATCTGTATTCAGGAACTGGAAAAACTTTCTTTCCCAAGATTTTGATGCCTACGCCTTTCAAGCGCCTGGCAGAGAAACGCGTTTTTCTGAAATGCCTATTTCTGATATGGGTGTATTAGTCAAACACGCAGTCGATGCGATAAGACCTTTGGCTGATCGTCCTTTTGCACTCTTTGGTCACAGCTTAGGCTCAACAATTGCTTTTGAAACTGCACGACAACTTCAGACCGAGGGGTTCAATCCAGCATTGTTGATTGTTTCTGGCAGGCAGTGCCCTGGGGCTCCGTCCAAAAGAGCGCCAATCGGACACCTAGCCGAAACAGAGTTTTTAAAAGGACTCGAAGGCTATAATGGCACACCCGCTGAAGTCCTGAGAAATAAGGATTTGATCGAGTTGCTACTACCCATGATTCGAGCTGACTTTCTACTTTCTGAAAATTATTTATACCAGACTCAAGCAGGTCTTTTAAATTGTCCAATACTTGCCTTAGGCTCAAATCAGGATGTCTGGCTAGATCCCGCCTATCTTGAAGGTTGGTCCGCATTTACTTCAGGCGGATTCGAATCACAGTGGTTTGAAGGGGATCACTTTTATCTCAATCAACATACTGCAGAATTAGTAGCAGAAATCAATTTAAAATTGCTCACGTACACGAATACATTAATGCACAAATGACCTTGAAATATAGGTCGCCTTAGAATTTTTGTAACGCCCCTGCCGCTAAGGCTCATTAAATTCTTATCTGCCTCTTAAAAGCTCAACATGCGTTTTATTTCTCGATTCCTCATGAGTTTTAGCTTACAGTGCCTTCTCGCGGTGCTATGTGTTCAGCCCGCCTGGAGTCAGGCCCTGCCTCCTGTAAAACCAAAGCCAAAAACAGACCAGCCAATTAATTTTCAACTTAACAGTAAGGGTCCGAATTTCGCCGAAAAACAGTATTTAGCGCCTGAAGGTCTTGTAACGTATCGTGACAAATATGCAGTCAGCTGCTTGGTATATGTTTACTCAAGAAACTATTTCACACTTTCATTAGATATCACTGTTTTTTCTACTTATAAGATTAACCGTTGCGACCCAATTGCCTTTATCAAAACAACTGCTGCAAGCGTCACCGCACAAGTCAGCAACAAACTAACGGTAAATTTTGTGGTGAACTCTGGCCCGCACATTCAGATGATGGACTTTAATAATACGCCAGTAGAAAATCCCTTCATATCGATTGGATATCTGAATTACAGCCCCATTGCAAAGGCACATCTCAATATATGGAACATTGCGCAAGACTTTTACGAATGGTCGATTGGGAGACATACCATTCAATATTACAAACCAGTTCAAACAGTACAAGATACTGATTACACGTGGTTTCCTAACTCCAAAATCTACAGGCTCATCACCGATAAAAATGAGGAGTTCCTCATGACAAACCTTATCGCTTCAGATCTGATTATGGATAAGGAAGATATAGAAAATGTTGCTGATCAACTGGGTCAATATATGAATTTACCCAAAGGTTGGCGCTATGAAGTCATAGTCTTGGATAAAGTTTTGCAAATTCAAACCAGACAGTTCGCAAGTGTTAAAAGGTATCACATGCAGGATGAATTCGGAAACATTTACATAAAATTACCCGATGCGGACAAATAATCTGTTTGATAACAATAATTCATCAAGTATTTTTTTATTCTTGAGCCTGTAAATTGATTTGTAGAAAAACCACCCCTTTTACTTGCCGGTTAATTTCTCGGGCTTTTTCTCAATTTTAGTTTGACTGTCCTGCTTAATTTCCTGATTGAAATCACCGCCTAAAATAACAGGCAGCCCACCTGCTGAATTACCAAAAATCACAATCTTCGCATTGTTTGATTCAGCGAGCTTACTCGTCGCCTCAATCCCTTTGAGTTTCAAATAATTTTCAGTTAGGCCAGCGTTAACAATATCCTGGTACTGTTTGACTCCACCGGCCTCGATGACTTTACGATCTACCTCTTGCTTAGCCTGCTGGATTTTATACACATACGCTTCAGCGTTTTGCGATTCAACAAGCTTGTTTTGAATAGCCGCTTGGATGTCGGCAGGATAAGCAATCGAATCAAGCTGCACCGCGCTGACCCGAACCAATCTGACAGCGGTCAAACCGGGTGGACTCAGCTTATCGATAATCACACGATCAGCATTGATTGCAATATCTTTAATCACTTGATTAATACCGGATGTAAAAGCCTGGCTAGAACCCAGGCGCCCAAACATTTCACGTGTAATTGAGGTAACTTCAGGTACAACCAAGGTGTCGACATATTGGGGGCCGACAAACTTGTGTAGTAACGGCAAGGTGTACGGATTGACTTCAAACTGAAATGTAACAGCGACTTTCGAGCGTAGCTGATCTGAAGTAAGCACATCAAGCTCTAATTTTTTGAAGATCG
>CAIYCP010000509.1 GCA_903924715.1 uncultured beta proteobacterium | reverse complement strand
GCCATCAATCGTCGGGTTCTGAGGCATCCGGGCAGAATGCCCGAAACCAGGCAAGTCAATGGCGATTGCTCGAAAATCTTTAGCCAACAAGGGCAACATGTGCCGATAACAGCGGCTAGAGCGTCCGGCCGCGTGCATCAAAATCAGTGGCGGGGCATCCGCAGCACCTGCTTGCGCATAATGAATTTGACCAAGCGGCACTGTTGCGTAGCCATATTGAATAGAGACGTTGGCATCAGTCATTGGCATCGGGACTCCTCTGTCCAAGTAATTTATGTCGGGCCCTTACCGCAATACGTTTTTTATTTTCAAAGTTCGGCGCGATAACGCGCCATCATTTCTTCTTGTGTCTCAGCTGGTGTAGTCATCCCTGCTTGCACCGTTACCATTTCACCCATACTCGGCATCACTGAGCGATCAATATGACTTTGAGGATCCCACAGCTTTGAGCGCATGAAGGCTTTCGCACAATGCATATAGGCTTGCGTAATACTCACCTTAATAACTAACTTGGGTGTACGCACGTCGGTCGTGCATTGCTCAAGATCGGCCGGGGCGACTGATAAACAGGCGGTGCCGTTCACGCGCAAGGTCTCGTCCATGCCAGGTATTAAAAATAATAAGCCGACCTGCCCTGTATGGATAATATTTTCAAGCGTATCGAGCCGATTATTGCCAGGCGAGTCCGGGATTAGTAAGGTATGTGCATCAACGATTTTGACAAATCCTGACGCACCGCCACGAGGTGACGCATCGAGCATTTGATCTACGCCAAGACTCGAGATCACCACAAAAGGTGAGAGCCCAATGTAGCGCTCACAATACATATCGAGCGCAGGCAGTTGTTTTTTAACTGCCCGCTCTTTTGCTGGAGGGTATAAGACTCGCAACTGCTCGATGGTCTGGATCATCATGCTCTCGCGTTACATTGTCACAACGATTTTGCCGAAATGCTGATTTGCACGCATACGCGCAAAGGCATCGGCAAGTTTGTCAAAGCTATAACTGCTGTCGATTGGCAAGGCAAGTTTGCCTGACTTTAAATGGCCCGCCAAGTCTGCCATTGCAAGCCTAGTGATCTCGCGCACCTCTTCAACGCTTCGGGTGCGAAACGTAACACCTGTGTACTTAATGCGCTTCAGTGCGTGCAAATCGAAGTCGAACTCGGCAAAGCGCCCGGCCAGACGACCAACGTTCACAATGCGACCAAGAATCGCACATGCCTCGATGTTAGGGGTACCAAATTTTCCAGACAATTGATCAATAATCAGATCGACACCTTTGCCGCCATTGGCTTCGGTGGCAAGCTTGGGCCACTGAGGATCGCTGTTGTCGATCGCAAAGTCTGCACCAAACTGTTTAAGCTGCGCGCGTCGCTCTGGGTTAGACGATGTACCGATGACCGTCTTGGCACCCATCAATTTTGCAATCTGCATCGCCATCAAGCCCACGCCCGACGAGGCACCCTGAATCAGTACCGTCTCGCCTTTACGCAATTCGCCTGCAGTGACTAACGCGTTATGCATCGTTGTTACGGCGATCGGCAAGCTAGTCGCTTGCTCAAAACTCATCGAATCAGACGGGATCGGCATGACACGCCCAAAGTCAGCCACTGCATATTCAGCGTAACCGCCCGAGCCCGAACACATGACTCGGTCACCGACTTTGAAGCCCTTAACGTTGGCGCCCATCTCAGCAACCTCGCCAGCCCACTCAAGGCCAGGTACGGTGCCAGCACCGCCTTGGCTGCCGTGCATGCCGCCCGAGATCACACCAAGGTCTGCGCGATTTAAACCCGCAGCGCGCACCCGAACCAATACCTGCTCGGCGGTAGGGGTAGGCTTTGGTGCCTCGGTGATATGAAATCCTTCATTCGTTAATACAGCTGCTTTCATGTTTGGTCTCCGGTGTCTATAAGATTTTTTACTCTAGTCGCACTTCGCGCTCATGCCGCCATCGACAATGAGCTCG
>CAIYCP010000508.1 GCA_903924715.1 uncultured beta proteobacterium | reverse complement strand
GGTTGATCGCGGTCTGATTGGGTATCTGAGCATTAATGTTGGCGTTGCCCTGCGGATTTATATTTGTAGGATCAGCCGAAGAATTGTCGGCCGCCACAAGAGCCCGTAACGTAATCGCTAATTTAGACGCCTCTGCATTTTTCAACGGCACTACATAAATATTACCCACATTTTTTGAAGCATCAAGCTGCGCCGCGAGCCTTCGAATTTGCGCTACCCGCTCGGCATTGCCGCCCCGAATGATTAATGAATTTGTTCTGGGATCTGCCAGAATAGTGGGTTTTGACATCGGATCACCGCCCTGAGGCACACTCGTCTCTAGCGCTCGATTGACTAAGCTAGCTACTTTAATCGCCTGCGCATTTTTTAAGGCAATCGTTTCAACTTTACTGCTGGATGGGTTGTCGACACTTTGAATAATTTTTTCAATGCGCTCGATATTGCTTGCGTAATCCGTCACCAGGATTGAGTTATTACCCGGCAAGGCATTAATCGTATTGTTGGGAGAAACTAAAGGCCTGATGATGGCGACAACATTTGCTGCGGATTCAAAATTTAACTGAAAGACTCGGGTAATAATTTGATCGCCGGTTACACCCGTTCGTGCAGTGTAGGTCTGCGAAGATTGCAATTTGGCATCTGCCTCTGTCACGACACGATAGCCGCCGGCTGTATTGACAAGCGCAAAACCATTCATTCGCAGGGCTGTCGACAAGCTGTCAATCGCTTGATCGGCTGTGAGCGCCTGACTGCTATTCAAAGAAATCTTGCCTCGCACTTTTGGATCAACCACAATCGACCGATTGGTGGCCCGAGCAACGGTTGCGATAACAGCCTCAACATCTGCGTTATTAAAGGCCAAGTTGATACTATTGTTTTGCGCAAAACAGTTTTGTTGCACAAAGAGGAGCAACGCTAGCGTGCAGGTGTTTTTTAATGAATGAAACATAATGAGCCTTAAATTTTAAAGCGGTAAACAGCACCGTCTTTTTTACCAATGATTGAGAGCAAGCCAATCAAGGAGTCAATCGATTCTTGTGGCGCCGTTGCTTCTCCTTGCAAAGACAACCGCCCCTTTTCAATGCTGCCGTTTGCCGTTAACCGCAACGGGCCAGTGAGCGTCGAAACATCTAGCGTTAACGCCTGCTTGAACTGAAACGTTAAGGCATAACTGCCCAGTGGTTTCACTGGGCTAATCGGGCTCGCCATATTTAGAAAGCGAACCTCTACAAACCCTCTCGGAGATGAGTCCCAAATCAGATCTTCCCAACGGATGGCTAGTTTTCCACGAAGATGCAAAGAGCGCATGAGCCCGCCCGCAGTCTCAATCATGCTAGCGGGTAGCTCAATTTGATTGTTCGCGAGCGTGATCGCCCGAGGATGAACAGCGAGCTCAAGCGGCCTCGCCATGTTGGCATACTGAATGATCCACTTGCACTTCAAATTAGAAACTGAACACTGGCTTGTCCAAGCAAATCGTTCAGAGCTTATCTGGGGGCTGTGACACTTCTCTAAAACGCCCATTTGAATATCTGAAAATCCAAGCTGAGCACTGCCCTTCCAAAGGGTGCCCTCGGGTTGAAGTACCGCCACCTGACAGTTTGTCGTTTTTGCAACGGTTGCACTCAGCCACCGTATTGGGAAATAAGCGACCACAAGAGTCAGCACGCACGCCAGCAGCGCGATTCGACTCGGCCACCCGAAACGGAAAGAAAGGCGTTCAAATTGTAGATTCATCGCGCTTGCACCAAGGTAGCGCTCACTTGAATCACGCCTACACCATCATTTTTTTTGATGACAACATTGCTCGCGTACAACGCATTGTTTTGTCGAAAATCCACCATCAGTTCAAGCCAACGACTAAATTCGATCTCGTCAATGTTTAAG
>CAIYCP010000507.1 GCA_903924715.1 uncultured beta proteobacterium | reverse complement strand
CCTGCGCTTTGAGGCGCAAGTACTTGAGCCGTTCAAAGCCGGGGTGCCAACCTTTTTGCAAGTGTCGTGGTTAAAAACATCCAATATGCCAAAGGTGTTGCCCGGGCAGGTGTTTCGCGCCGCGTTAGTGTTGCGTCGCCCACATACCAATCTTAATCCTCATGGTTTTGATTACGAGGGTCACCTGTTTGCAAAAAATATTCGTGCACTAGGTCGAGTGCGAGGTACGCCTTTCTTAGTGACCGATAATCCTGCCGCAAGCTTTTCGGTAGCCGTTGCACGTGCGCGGCATCACTTGCGCGAAGGCATGCGCCGCGTCACCGCAAATATGCCCTACGGCGCGGTGTTGATTGCGTTGGCCATTGGCGATCAGGATAGTGTGAAACAAGAGCACTGGCAAATTTTTAATCTAACTGGGATTACACATCTCGTGTCGATTAGCGGTTCTCATGTGACGATGCTGGCAGCTGTTGGCGGCTGGTTAACGCTATTGACGATGAAGCGAGCACGTTGGCGCGGGCGACTGTTGTGTGAACGCATGCCCGCCAAAGTGGTTGCTACGCTTGTCGCGATGGTGGTGGCTTGGCTGTATTGCTTATTGGCGGGGTGGGGTGTGCCTGCGCAACGTACCTTTTTTATGCTGGCGTGCGTGGCAGTATCGGTACTGGTGCGCCATACTCTGTCAGCTTCACGCGTGCTGGCTGGCGCGGCAGCGGTGGTTGTTCTTGCTGATCCGTGGGCGCCTTTGGCAACTGGCTTTTGGTTGTCGTTTTTAGCGGTCGGGATTTTATTTGCCGCAGGCGCTGCGGGTCATAAGCGTGCTCAGGTGCACTCGCGCTGGCAAAGACTGAAACAAGTGTGCACCGAAGCGAGTCGCTTGCAATGGCTCATTACGATCGCGATGCTTCCTGTCTTGGCTTTTTTGTTTCAGCAAGTTTCTTTGGTTTCACCCTTCGCGAACGCGCTTGCGATTCCGGTACTCACCTTTGTCGTCACGCCGCTGGCCTTGGCGTTAGCCTTGTTTGGCGTCGTGCCAGGATTGGGGTGGTTAGCCACGGCAAGCGGTGTGCTTGCGCACTTGGCACTCGAATACACGTTGATCCCCGTGACGTGGTTAGCAAATTTGTCGTGGGCAAGCTTTGAGGTCGCCGCAGCACCTTTTTGGACCTTGGTGCTTGCCGGTGTAGGCTTGTGCTGGGCACTACAACCTCCGGGTTGGCCCCTGCGTCGTGCAGGTTGGTGTCTGCTATTGCCCGTTTTGTCTTTTGAGCCGCAACGTCCAGCGTTGGGGCACTGGCGGCTTCTTGCTTTTGATGTCGGTCAGGGCAGCGCGGTGCTCTTGCAAACGCAAACGCATGATATTTTGTTTGACACGGGCCCACGTCAGGGCGCGAGTGATGCCGGTGCCCGAACGATTGTGCCTGGCTTGCGAGCGCTAGGGGTGCGACAACTCGATAGCGTGGTCGTGTCTCACGCCGATAGCGATCACGCGGGCGGCTTATTGGCGGT
>CAIYCP010000506.1 GCA_903924715.1 uncultured beta proteobacterium | reverse complement strand
GCCGATTACACCTCCTCATCCTGCACAGCGGCCTGATCCCCTGACGCTGACGACGCACTGGAAAGCAAACTAAGCAAGTTGCCCGTTTTAATTTCGAAAGCGTTTGAGTCGCAATGCATTGATGACGACAAAGACGCTAGAAAATGCCATCGCACCTGCGGCAAACATGGGCGACAGCAAGATGCCAAACTTTGGGTACAACACACCGGCAGCAACAGGGACGAGCGCAGCGTTGTAGGCGAAGGCCCAAAAGAGGTTTTGCCGGATATTGGTCAGCGTGGCACGCGATAAGCCAATGGCCGTTGCGACGCCCGACAAATCATCAGACATCAAGACGACCGACGCTGACTCAATGGCGACATCCGTGCCCGTGCCAATTGCGATACCGACATCGGCTGTCGCGAGTGCAGGGGCGTCGTTGATCCCGTCTCCGACAAAGGCGACGACGGCACCCGAGTCTCGTTGAGCTTGCAGGACAGCCACTTTACCTTCGGGTCGTATCTCAGCGTGTACTTCGTCAATACCGAGTTGTTGAGCCACGGCTTGAGCCGTGTGGCGGTTATCACCCGTCACCATGACGGTGCGAAGGCCCAGCTTCTTTAACGCGAGCAGCGCACCGAGTGCGCTTGGTTTGATTGGATCTGCGACGGCCATGAGCGCCACCAGATGTCCGTCAACCGCCAGACAAATCGGCGTTTTACCTTGTTGTCCCCATGTCTCGGTTTGCGCATGTGCAGCAGAGGTAGCGACACCCTCTGACTGCATGAAGGCTTCTGCCCCCGAACTGATGACATGATCGCCCACCATTGCACGCACCCCAGCGCCGCTAATCGCGTTGAAATCTTTAGCAACGGCAACAGGTGCCTGTTCAGCGAGTGCGGCTTGCACAAGTGCATGTGCAATAGGGTGCTCAGAGAGCGCTTGCATCGCTGCGGTCCAGGACAAGAGCGTGGCACGGTCGTAGCTTTGATCGAGCACCACAAAATCTGTCAGCGCTGGTTTGCCTAACGTTAAGGTACCCGTCTTATCAAAAGCGACAACCTGAACATCGCGCAAGCGTTGTAGTGCATCACCCTGACGAAATAACACACCAAGTTCAGCCGCACGCCCCGTGCCGACCATAATCGAGGTGGGTGTTGCCAGGCCCATCGCGCAGGGGCATGCAATGATCATCACTGCCACGGCGTTAATCAGCGCATGGCTTAGACTGGGTGCGGGTCCAAGCCAATACCAGATTAGAAAGGTCGACAATGAGCAGAGGATGATGGCCGGTACAAACCAAGCGGTCACACGATCGACTAACGCTTGAATGGGAAGCTTAGTGCCTTGGGCCGCTTCGACCATCCGAATAATTCGCGCTAAAACAGTATCGCCACCTGTGTGGGTTGCCTTAAAGGTAAAACTATTCGTGGTGTTAAGCGTGCCTCCTGTGACACGTTCCCCCAGCATTTTGATGACGGGGATTGGCTCGCCCGTGATCATGGCTTCGTCGATATAAGGCTGGCCTTCAGTGATTACACCGTCTGTCGCAATTTTTTCTCCGGGGCGAACCAGAATTAAATCACCCGGTTTGACGGCGTCGATTGCAATATCCGTTGGCTGACCATTTATCAAGACTCGAGCCTGTCTCGGTTGTAAGCCAATCAGATGTTTAATGGCGGCGCCTGTGCGTCCTTTAGCGCGGGCTTCAAGGGCGCGACCTAAAAGGATGAGTGTGACGATGACGGCGGCCGCCTCGAAATATACAAAGCGAGTCCCGTCGGGTAAGGTATGGGGCATATAGGTCGCCACCATTGAGTAAGCCCAAGCACTGCCTGCGCCTAGGGCAACTAGCGAGTTCATTTCAGGAGTCAAATGCCATAAGGCCGGTAGACCTTTTGTAAAAAAGACGCGACCAGGTCCAAGTAATACGAAGGTCGTCAGAACAGATTGCACGATCCAACTGTTTTGCATGCCTATCGTGTTGTGTACAAACTGATGAAGCCCAGGGAATAAATGGGCTCCCATTTCAACTAAAAAGACGGGTAGCGTCAGCGCAAACGAAAGCCATAGCGCGCGCAGCAATTGCGTTGTCTCAACGTCGCGCGCATCAGATTGGGCATTGGATGGGGCACGTTGTTGCTCAAGGACTGAGGCGTCGTAACCCGCTTTGTGTACGGCAGCCATTGCAGCTACGGTTATGCCATTCGTGGCGGTGGCATTCAAATCGATATGTGCACGCTCGGTCGCCAAATTAACGGTGGCACGGGTTACCCCAGGAACCGCCGACAACGCTTTCTCAACCCGCAATACACACGAGGCACAAGTCATGCCTTGTATTGCCAAATCTAACGAGGGGCTGCTTGGGTTGGTTTGGGACATTGCGAGGCGTCTTCATCAGGCTGATCAGGCTTTACCTTAGCATTGCTCGATCGTAAATGTATTGATATACATCAATTTGGGCGCTTCAGCACCAAGTGCACCGTTTGTTTATTTTTGACGCGTTGATTGGATCAGTCGCCTCAGATCCGTCGTGACGAGATCGATGGCTTCGG
>CAIYCP010000505.1 GCA_903924715.1 uncultured beta proteobacterium | reverse complement strand
GTGCCTTGTCTTTAGTGGTGGCGGGTTGCGGCTATGGTGCTGAACTCGAACAGCACGATCAATTTCGCAAAGAAGCCGAAGCCAGCGCCAACATGTTATTGCAACAAGGGATGAAAGCCTTTGTCGACAAATACGCCTATGGCCCAACCCGCCTCTCGTTTGAGCGTGCTGATCCGCGTGGTTTTGCAGAGTTTATTGAGCAGTTTTATGGACACTCAGCTTTGGGCTCAGCCAATACACAGCTTGGCGTACAGCGCGAGCGGCCTTCGCTCTACAACTTAAAAGAAGAGCTTAAAAAACTCACCGTACCGACCTTGATTTTGAATGGTGACGAAGACTGGCCCTGCCTCAAGCCTGGGCTCATGCTCAAAGAAACTATTCCTTCGGCTGCACTAGCAATTTTGCCGAACTGCGGGCACACCATGAACATTGAAATGCCCAATGAGTTCAACCATGTGCTCGAACAATTTTTACAACACGCGAGCAGCGGCCGCTGGCCACAACGCGATCCACGCGCGATGGTCGCGTCAATTACCGGAATGAAAGACTAAATGACCTTGGCACTTCAGACGCTTGCGACACTAGACACCAACACGGTGTCTGATGCGCTGGATTTTATGGGGCTGCCTGGTGCCACCTACGGGCTACGGCCGCTATGGAATTGCCCAAAAATAGTCGGTCGGGCTTCGACCATACAACTGGGTCCCAAAACAGGTACCGCACCGACGGTGCATTTGATTTCGCCTGTCATTGCCAGCATTACTACGGACGATCGTATCTTAGTGATCACCGGTGGTACGGAAGGGATTTCGTGTTGGGGTGACATCCTGGCCAATGCCGCCAAGATGAAAGGCATTCGCGGTTCGGTGATTGATGGCATGAGTCGCGATATCGAGGGTAGCGAATCCATCGACTATCCCGTGTATGGACGTGGCCTGACGATGATCAGTGCACGCAATCGCTTGGTACAAATCGCCTCGGGCACGCCGATTGTCGTCGCAGGTGTCACCGTGTGCGAAGATGATTATGTGATCGCTGACCGCTGCGGCACTGTCTTTGTGCCCGCAGCAACAATCGATGCAGTCTTAGCGCTTGCACTAAAAATTGCCGCTCGCCAGGACGGTATGGTGCAAGCGGTGCGTGCAGGTCAATCCGTAGAGGATGTCATGCACGACAAAAAATTTGAAGCGATTAAGCAAGGGTAAGCACAGGCCCGGCCCCTGCCCGAGCTGCGGTCTAACCTGTCAAGCCAACTGACATTCCGCCACACACATACAGCAATTGCCCAGTGATGTAACCCGCCTTCGGATCAATCAGCATGCAAATCGCGTGTGCGACGTCTTCTGGGGTGCCAAAACGACCCACTGGAATTGACGCCATAATTTTTTTAGTTTGTGGCAAATCAGGTGGATTGCTATCCAAAAAGAAATCAGTCGCAATCGGGCCCGGTGCAATCGCGTTGACGGTAATGCCTTGCGTGGCCGTCTCAAGCGCCCAGGTACGCGTCATACCGACTAGCCCCGCCTTGGTACCGCCGTAAATGGTGCGACCATCTTTGCCAAGCATGGCACGACTACTTAAATTGACGATACGGCCATATTTATTTGCGCGCATATTGGGCAGCACACCTTGCATCAACAATAGAGGTGCCACCATGTTTAACGCCACCTGTTCTTCAATCTGCTCAGCGGTCACGTCCTCGACCTTGGCAACATGAATCATGGCAGCATTGTTCACCAAACTGAAAATTTGCTTTTTGGCAGCCCAGTCACCAATCGCTTCGCGCGTACGTTTGGCATTGCTTAAATCAACCGATTCAAAAATTTCGCCAGGTAATAATTGTTTAGGGGCCGTGCGACTGAAGTTCAATACTTCGTAGCCCTCGCTGAGCAAACGCTCAACCACAGCGCGACCAATACCGCGACTGCCACCCGTCACTAATGCTGTTGTCCCTTTCATTCTGCTTTGATTCCTCTTTCTTTCACGAGCTTGCCCCATTTGGCGCGCTCAGCTTGTTCAAATGTACCTAGGTCTGGTCCAAAACGATTACCCGGTATCGCCGCCATCTTGGCGTAGGCTTGCACAACCTTTTCGGTTTGAAGGCCTTCACGGGCCGCAGCGATCAGCACATCCATAATGGGCTGTGGCGTGTTACGTGGTGCATAAATCGCGAACCAAGCGGTCACATCAAAGCCCGGCGCACCAGACTCTGCAAAGGTAGGCAGGTTCGGCGCTTGCGGACTACGCTCTGCTGAGGTCACCGCAATCCCACGGATTCGACCGCCTTCGTTAATTTGATTAATGGTGCCCGGTAAGTTATCAAACAACAGATCGATTTGGCCACCGATCAAGGCCGGCAAGGAGGCCGACAAGCCTTTAAAAGGAACATGTAACAACTCAATGCCGGTGACTGCTTCAAAATAGGCCGCCGTCAAATGTACGGAAGAACCAATCCCTGGCGTCCCATACGTTAGTTTTTTATCCTTCGCCTGTTTTGCAGCATTGATCACATCTTGCAGATTTTTCCAAGGTGATGTGGCCGCAACCGATAAAACATTCGGTGTCGTTGAAACCAAAGCAATCGGCGACAAATCTTTCGCCGGATCAAACTGCATTTCTGGATAAATAAATTGATTAATCGTTTGCGTGCCGATCGTGCCCAAGCCGATGATGTAGCCGTCAGGCTTAGCACGTGATACGTAGGTCATGCCAACGTTGCCACCTGCACCGGGACGGTTCTCAACCACCACGGTCTGTTTGAGCGCAGCTTCGAGCGCCTGGGCCATCGAGCGACCAAACATATCGGCCGCACCTGCCGCTGGGTAAGGTACGACCAAGGTCAAGGGCCGAGAGGGAAACGCTTGCGCCTGTACCACCGGCACATCGATGATCAACAGGCTAATCGCAGCCAGTACAGCCAACAAAGTGCGCCGCACAAAATTCGGGGGTTTCATTAAACTATGCTCCTAGGTGTTTCAACTACGTGCTTGGCCAATCAAACGTATCGATAGCGTATTCGTACTATAGTGATAAGTGTGAATATAGCAGCACAAACCAAGGGCACTCTGGCATGACGGCAACATCACTATTTTTTTCTCAACGCATGGCGGCCTTAGCCAAAACCCATGCGAATCACCCTGCACTGATTGATCGAGACACCCCCACCACCTTTGCGGCACTGCACCAACAATCGCTACAACTGGCGGGCAACATGGCCGCCATTGGCATCAAAGCCCACGACCGTGTTGCGGTGTGGCTACCCAACTGCACTGCTTGGGTTCAAACCTTCTTAGCGTGTGCGCATCTGGGCGCCACTGTACTGGCCATCAACACACGATTTCGCAGCCAAGAAGTTGCAGACATCATCGGACGCGGCAAAGCAGACTGGCTAGTGTTATGGCCAGACTTTAAAGGTATTGCCTTTGCAGAAATGCTTGCAGACATCCCGCAAGACCTGCTCGCGCGTATCAAAGGCGTGCTTGCCGTGGGCGAACCAGATAGCTCAGCTATGGCAGCTATCGCTGCGCGTGGGCATGATTTGCATGCTTTTAACGCACTACTTGAAAACACTCATTCAGCACCCCCTGCCTTTGGTCAGGCGCCCGCACTTTGCTTTACCACCTCGGGCACGACCTCATTACCAAAATTTGTAGTGCATGATCAACACACCTTAATTGTGCATGCTGATTCAATGCAAAAAGCATTTGACTATGATCTGAGCAGCCGCATTTTTGCAAGCGCTCCGTTCTGCGGTGCCTTCGGATTTTCGACACTGACGGGCGGCTTGGCCACTGGCTGCACGGTAGTTTGCGAGCCGACCTCCGACGTCCATAGCACGCTCGAACAAATTCGTAAGCATCAAGTGACCCATACCTATGCCAATAACGAATCGCTCTTAAAACTCTTCGAGACTGCACCCTCGCCCGATACCTTTGCAAGTTGTAAGCTATTTGGTTTTGCCAGCTTTTCACCGGCGATCACAAATCTGCTTGAAGAAGCTGAGCGTAATCATGTCCCGCTCACAGGCTTATATGGTTCAAGCGAATTGCAGGCCCTGATGGCGGCTCAACCACTGGACGCATCTCAAGGTGATGTCAGCGTGCGCTATCTGGCCGGTGGTCGTTTGATTCACCCTGATGCCCGTGTGCGCGCACGCGACCCTGCTACCGGGCAGCTTGCACCACATGGCGAATCTGGTGAACTCGAAATCAAATGTGCAAGCCAAATGTTGGCCTATCTGGACAACCCCGATGCAACGGCCCAAGCCTACACACCTGACGTCTTTTTTAAGACTGGTGATCTAGGCTACACGGTCAGTGATCATCAGTTTGTGTTTCAAACACGAATGGGTGACTCGATGCGACTATCAGGATTTTTAGTCAATCCCGCAGAAATCGAACACACAATTGAGGCGCTACCTGGGGTGCAAGCCTGCCAAGTGGTGGGCGCCGTGCAAGGTACGAAAATACTTCCTGTCGCGTTTGTCATTTTGCGTGAAGGCGCTCAAGCTGATCCTGCACAGTGGACTGCGGAATGCAAGCGTACGATGGCGGGTTATAAGGTGCCCGTACACTTTGAGATGGTCAACGAATATCCAACTGTTCAAAGTGCAAACGCTGTCAAAATTTTAAAAAATAAGCTTCGCGACATGGCGAGTGAAATCCTTGCGAGAAAACATTGAATGTTTAATGCTGATTCTTTGCTGTTGCCTTTTTTTACCGACGATCATCGTCAATTGCACGATGCACTACACCAATGGTCAGCGCAGCACCTGACCCATCGCGTGCACGAAGGTAATGTTGACGATATCTGCGTCACGTTGACGCGCACCCTGGGCAAAGCCGGTTGGCTGCGTTATTGCGTGCCCGCCCAATATGGCGGTGCCCTGCCCGCGCTTGACTCACGCAGCCTCTGTCTGATTCGGCAAACGTTGGGCTACTACGATGGCCTGGCCGATTTTGCCTTTGTCATGGCGGGCCTGGGCAGCGGACCCATTTCGTTATTTGGTTCAGACCATCTTAAAGAAAGATATTTACCCAAAGTCGCAACCGGTGAGCTGATCGCAGCGTTTGCGTTATCTGAGCCCGACGCTGGGTCAGATGTGGCCGCCATGACGACCCGAGCCACGCGCACAGCTTCGGGTTATCGACTCAATGGCGTCAAAACCTGGATCTCAAACGCCGACATCGCTGATTTTTATACCGTGTTTGCCCGCGTTGAAGGCGATGAGGCCGAAGGTGTCACGGCCTTTGTGGTCGATGCCAATACACCCGGTCTGCGCGTGAGTGAACGTTTTGATGTGTGTGCACCGCACCCGATTGGTAGTCTGACATTCACTGACTGCGAAATTCCCGCCTCGCAACGCTTAGCCAACCCCGGCCAAGGCTTTAAAGTCGCGATGCAAAATCTAGATGTGTTTCGTGCCTCGGTCGGCGCAGCGGCACTCGGTTTTGCAGAAGCCGCGCTGGATATGGGCATCACACGCGCCACCACGCGCCCCATGTTTGGCGCAATGCTCGCCGACTTGCAAATGACACAGGCGGCGATCGGCGACATGAGTACCGAAATCGACGCGGCCACGCTTCTGATCTATCGCGCGGCCTGGGAACGTGACATCCTGCAGCGCCGCACAACCAAATCGGCTGCGATGGCTAAAATGTTCGCCACCGAATCTGCGCAGCGTGTGATCGATCGCTGCGTGCAATTGCATGGCGGGTTAGGCGTCAAAGTCGGCCATCCCTTAGAAATGTTGTATCGTGAAATCAGGGCCTTGCGCATTTACGAAGGCGCGACTGAAGTCCAGCAAGTCATCATCGCGCGCGAAACACTCAAAAATAAAACCTCAGGAGTCAGTCAATGAACGGTTCAGAAGCCATGGTACACACCCTGCTTAAGGGTGAGATCGATGTTTGTTTTGCTAATCCCGGCACCTCTGAAATGCATTTTGTTTCAGCACTGGATCGCGCGCCTGGCATGCGTTGTGTACTGGGCCTGTTTGAAGGTGTTGTCAGCGGCGCGGCCGATGGCTACTACCGTATGGCAGAAAAACCAGCCGCCACGCTCTTGCACCTGGGACCAGGCTTAGGCAATGCGTTAGCCAACATCCACAATGCCAAGCGTGCCTACTCGGGCATGATCAATATCGTCGGTCAGCATGCGCTCGATCACATTCATAACAATGCCCCGCTGAACTCGGATGTCGAAGCCGTTGCGCGTCCCATGTCGAACTGGGTGAAGACCACAATGTCGGCATCAGCTGCACCGTTGGATACCGCCGAAGCAATCTCTCAAGCGCGCAGCACGCCTGGCCGTATTGCCACCCTGGTGCTGCCGGCCAACTGCGCCTGGGAACCCTCTGACCCCGGACACTACTCGACAGCACCTGCACAAACTGCAGCCGCACCTTTAACTGATACCGTGCTGGCCTTAGCGCGTCTGCTCTCAGATCGCAAAACCGCCGAGGCCACCACGCTCTTGCTGGGCGGCCCTGCACTGCGTGCCAAGGCTGCAACGCTGGCGGGTAAGATTGCCGCACACACGGGCTGCAAGCTGGCCTGTGAGCCGCGCAACCCACGCATGGAACGCGGTCGTGGTCGTGTCAATATCGCACCACTGCCTTTCCCCGTTGATGGAGCAGTCGCTTTAATCAAAGATGCCAAGCACCTTGTGCTGGTGGGCAGCGCGCCCCCGGTTGCATTTTTCGCTTATCCCAACAAGCCACGCATGATTAAGCAGCCTGATTGCGAAGTGCACACCTTGGCCACGCTCACGCATGACATCGAAGCAAGCCTGCAAGCACTGGTTGATGCCTTAGGTGCACAAAATACCGCCCCCGCGCAGGTATCGACCGGCCCCATCATTACCGATCTGCCCACCGGCACACCTTCGGTCGAACACTTTGGCGCCATCATTGCAGCGACCTTGCCTGAAAATGCCATCATGGTCGACGAGGCCGTGACCTCAGGCCGGCAATTTGCCAAAACACTGCCGCAAGCTGCACCCCATGACTGCATCGATATTACGGGCGGCGCAATCGGCTGGGGTCTACCCGCTGCAGTTGGCGCAGCAGTCGCCTGCCCTGATCGCAAAGTCTTTGCCTTTATCGGTGATGGCAGTGCGATGTACACCCTCCAAGCGCTCTGGACCATGGCACGCGAACAGCTCGATGTCACCGTCGTGATTTTTGCCAACCGTTCGTATCGAATCTTGCGCGGCGAGTTAGCAAATATGGGTGGCCCTGAGGCAGGTGAAAACGCCAAGCGCATGCTGGATCTTGATC
>CAIYCP010000504.1 GCA_903924715.1 uncultured beta proteobacterium | reverse complement strand
TTGACGGCGTAATCTTTAACCCATGTTTCTTGTCGAACCCCATCTCTGAGGCCATGACGACCGAGGCGCAGTCAGTGAGTGGAATAAAACCGAGTTTCAGATCGGGTTTTTCAGGGGCGTCGCTACCCGCAGCCCAGGCGCCGGCTTTAACCAAAGGATCGACCAAGGCCATCAAGGCTGCGCCCGTCAGGCCTTTCGTTGTCGCGGTCAGTAGTTTGCGCCGGTCGGTGCTGACGGCGGCATGCTCAGTAGATTTGCTTTTCATACTTGACTCCCATGCTCGTGATTGAGCGTCAAGGGAGTTAAAGCAAGTAGTGTGCCAAGAGACGGCTAAGCTTTATTCTGTAGCGTGATGGTGCGTATTTAGGCAGTTTGCTCAAAGAGTCGCACCCGAGTGGTGCGCGTCAGTTGAGGCTCACTACTTTGGTGCTGAGCTATTGGTTAATGACAATGTTTGCGGCCTTGCCAATTGCTTTAGAAGTCGCAAAGTCTTTATTCACGTATTGTTGAAACGCGGCGCGGTCAAGGTTCATGATGTCGACACCGAGGCTGCTAAAGCGCTCTTGCACCGCCTTTTGACTGAGTGCCTGTTTCAGGGCGGCATTGAGTTTATCGATGACGGCTGCAGGCATGCCGACGGGGCCGAACAAGCCGGTAAAGGTGACGATATCGACGTCTTTCGCGCCAAGTTCTTGAAAGGTTGGTACGTCCGGCAGCAGGGGCGAGCGGGCATTGCCACTTTGCGCGATTGCGACCAGTGTGCCGTTTTTGATATGACCAATCGAGGCGATGAGTTGATCGAGAATGCTATCAATTTGACCGCCCACAGCATCGTTGAGTGCGGGACCACTACCTTTGTAAGGGATATGGGTTAGTTTAAGTTGCAGCTTTAATGCCAGTAGTTCAAGGGCAAGATGTTGGCTGGAGCCATTGCCGGCTGAGCCGATCGATACGGCTGAGTTGGGCGCCTTGGCTTTTGCCGTGAAGTCGGCAAACGTCTTGAGTTGTCCCTTCGCTGAAACACTTAAGACCATCGCCGCTTCATGAATCGGGCCGATTGCAATTAAGTCTTTTGTGGGGTCGTACGGCGCTTTTTGATCCAGTGCGGGACCAACCGCGATTGAACCGCTCGAGCCCAACAGCAAGGTGTACCCATCGGGTGTGGCGCGTACGACGCCTAGGGTGCCGATAAAGCCACCTGCGCCTGGTTTGTTTTCAACCACGACTTGTTGCCCAAGAATTTCAGATAAGGCGGGCGCGACGGTGCGAGCGGTAATGTCGACGTTTCCGCCGGGTGCCCAGGGCACGACAATTTTGATCGGTTGGCGCGGGTATTCTTGGGCGTGGGTCGCAGAACCTACAGCGCCTAGGTAAAACGTCGCGAAAAATCCCAAAACATGCAGAATTTTAGATAATTTCATTTTGGTCTCCGGGGCGATGCTCGGGGGGTACAAGCATTCATGTTGTCAATGGCTTAGACTAACGATTGTACGAGGTTGTGACCCGCGAGCAGCCCCAAGGGGCATCCGAGATAAGGAAGCATTGTGAACACACTGAACGAAACGGCCCAAGGGGTCTATCTGATTACCGTGACGCCCTTCAAAGATAACGGAGAGCTTGATTTGCCGAGCACCGATCAGATGGTGGATTTTTGTCTTGAACGCGGTGTCACGGGTTTAACGATCTTAGGCATTATGGGTGAGGCCACCAAGCTGACCGCTGAAGAGTCACGCCTGTTTGTGCGCCAGGTGCTGGCGCGTGTGCAGGGTAAGGTGCCCGTGGTGGTGGGTGCCTCGGCGCCGGGGTTTGCGCCGATGGGCGAGTTGACAAAAAGCGTGATGGATATGGGTGCAGCGGGTGTGATGGTGGCGCCGCCCGCCACGGTGCGTACCGATGACCAGATCACAGGTTATTTTGATATGGTCAACGAAACGCTGGGCCCCGATGTGCCGTGGGTTCTTCAAGATCATCCCGTTTCAACCACGGTACAGATGTCGGCGGCAGTGGTACTTAAAATTTTAAAAAACTCGCCACGTTGCGTCATGCTTAAGCACGAAGATTGGCCTGGTTTGGCTAAGTTGACAGCGATCTGCACGGCGATACAAAAAGGCGAGTTGCGCAAAATTTCGATCTTGACAGGTAATGGTGGCGGATTGTTCTTACCCGAAGAGCTGGTGCGCGGTGCCAATGGCGCGATGACAGGGTTTGCCTATCCTGAAATGATGGTGGATGTGTGCGCGGCCTATGCGGCGGGTCAGGTCGAACGCGCGTTTGATATTTTTGATGCTTATCTGCCGTTGGCGAAGTATGAACAGCAAGGTGGTATTGGCTTGGCTGTGCGCAAACATATCTTGGCTGAACGCGGTGCGATTGCTTCAGCTGCGATTCGCAAGCCCGGCCCAAAATTATCGGCGTTGGATATTGCCGACATTAAGCGGTTGACGGCGCGGCAAGAGAAAAAATTACAAGCTTTAAATTGATTTCCCAAAAATTGAACGAAGCGAACCATCTTCACTGAATAAGAGAATCCCAACATGATTAACATGCAGCTCGATGCAAGCGTGATCGAAGCCTTATCCAAAATTTCGACCGCAACCTTAACCACGATTCTGTTAAAGAAAGGTTTGCGCAATGTTTGGATGCGTGGCACAAAGCCGATTCGTGCTGGGCAGCCGCGCCTAGTTGCGCGTGCGTTTACGCTACGTTTTGTACCCGCGCGTGAAGATCTGGCAACACCCGAGTCCTGGTCCTCGCCGATTTCAACGCGTGCCGCGATCGAAGATATGCCCGAGGGTTGTATCGCTGTGGTCGACTCAATGGGTGTGACCGATGCGGGTATTTTTGGCGATATCTTGTGCGCACGAATGGCCAAGAAAAAAGTGGCTGGACTGGTCACAGACGGGGTCGTGCGAGACTTGTCTGGCGTGCTAGGCACCGGTTTGCCGGTCTGGTGTTCTGGGGCTGCTGCGCCACCCTCAGTTGCGGGCTTAACTTTCGTAGCTTGGCAACAACCCATTGGTTGTGGTGGGGTCGCCGTGTTTCCGGGTGATGTTGTGGTGGTGGATGATGATGGCGCGGTGCTGATTCCTGCAGCGTTGCTCAATGACGTTGTCACAAGTGCGTCTGCACAAGAAAATCTTGAAAATTGGATTATGGAACAAGTACAAAAAGGGCAGGCTTTGCCGGGTTTGTATCCACCTAACGCAGAAAATCTGGCGCGTTATAAAGCTGAAACAGGTCAATAGCCCGTGCGTGGTTTGATCGTTTGCTTCATAAACCGCACCAGACTCAGCGTTGCTACTGCGGCGGCGAAGTACTGAAACGGACGCGTCTCGTCAAAATCGAGACGATCCGTCAATAAAATATAAACACAGAGCATCGCACCCACACTCGCTAAGCGAAGCGGCCAAGCGTGTGGTGTGAGTCGATTCGCCGGTATACGTTGCGCGACGGTTGCACCAAGCATGCCACTGAGAAGCCCGATCGACATGCCAGCAAAAACATCGGCTGGCCAATGTGCGCCCACCGCGATGCGGGCGAAGCCCGCCAGGGTTGCGAGTAAAAATAACCAAATTGCATGTTTGCGCAACGAGGGCTTCACACTGAAGTACAGTGCCGTCGCCAGCGCAAAGGCGGTCAGGGTATGACCCGAGGGCATCGACAGCGAGGTCAGTGGGTTTCCGACGATATGAAAGCTGGCCGGGTCAAGCACCGAGGCGGGGCGCGGAAACTGTAAGCTGAGTTTGAGTGTGCGTGAGAGCACGCCTGCAAGCGCCCCTGCACATAGTGTTGCCATGAGCGCTCTGGGCGCAATGATCAAGAGCGGGCAAAGTAGTGCGAAGACACCCCAGCCATTGCCCAGCATGTTGAAAAAAACCCAGAATAAATCGGGCAGCATTTGCGCGATGCGATTGAGTTGCTTAAAAAGTACGATCGGCTCAACGCTCACTTCGACCAGCCCCCACAGTAAAAGGGGTAACGCACA
>CAIYCP010000503.1 GCA_903924715.1 uncultured beta proteobacterium | reverse complement strand
TCCGTTTGTCAGAAGCGCAAGCGGTCTTCGAAGCGGTCCCTTGGGTGAGGAGTGCGACGGTGCGCCGAATTTGGCCCAATACGCTGCGCGTGACGATCGAAGAGCATCAGCCTTTGGCGCTCTGGAACGAAAATCAGATGATCAACACCTGGGCGCATGTTTTTACGGCCAATCAGGGCGAGCTCGACGACGACGTGAACTTGCCGCAGTTCGAAGGCCCCGAGGGCAAAGAAGGGTTGGTCGTGTCGCGCTATGCAGAACTCGAGCGCTGGTTTGCACCGCTGGGCCTGACGATCAAAGAGCTATCGCTCAACAATCGACTGGCTTGGCAGGTCAAGCTGTCCAATGGGCTCACGCTCGACTTGGCGCGAGATCCTGGCGCCGAGGCTGCCGATTCACAAGCAGGCATTCCTGGCGCGTTACCTTTTTCAGCGGGAATCGAGCGCTTCGTACAGGCCCTGCCCCTGATCAACCAAAGAACGGGTGGACGTGCGTTGACGCATGCCGACTTGCGCTATCCGAACGGCTTTGCGATTACGCTTGCCGCCCTTCCCGAACCTACTCAACCCAAAAAGAAACGATAACGCCATGACCCGTGATATTAAGGATCTGATCGTTGCGCTCGACATCGGCACCAGCAAAGTGGTAGCCGTAGTAGCCGAAATATTGCCAGAAGGCCGCTTTGAAGTGCTTGGCCTTGGTCAACATGAATCAAGCGGCATGCGCAAAGGCGTCGTGGTCAATATCGAGGCCACCGTGACCGCGATTCAGCGTGCGCTTGAAGAAGCCGAGTTAATGGCTGATTGCAAAATTCGCGATGTGTACACCGGGATTGCGGGCAGTCACATTCGCAGCTTTAACTCAAGCGGAATGGTCGCAGTGAAGGATAAAGAGGTGACCGCAACGGACGTTGCCCGCGTGATCGAAACCGCAAAGGCCGTCAATATCCCAACCGATCAACAAGTGCTGCATATTTTGACGCAAGAATTTATTGTTGATGGCCAGGAAGACATCCGTGAGCCAATCGGAATGAGCGGTCTGCGACTTGAGGTGAAGGTCCATATTGTGACGGGTTCAGTCAGCGCAGCACAAAATATTGTGAAGTGCGTGCGTCGCTGCGGACTAGAAGTGCAAGATTTGATCTTGCAGCCCTTGGCGTCAAGCCAAACCTGTTTGACTGCAGATGAAAAAGACCTTGGTGTGGTCTTGGTAGATATTGGGGGCGGCACAACTGATGTCGCAATTTATACGGGTGGTGCAATTCGTCACACCGCAGTTTTGCCGATCGCGGGCGATCAGATTACGAATGATATTGCGCAGGGGCTTCGCACGCCTACGCCCGACGCAGAAGAAATCAAATTACGTTATGGCGTCGCGAAAGAGGTACTTGCGAATCCAGACGACACCGTCGAAGTGCCCGGTTTAGGCGATCGTGCGCCGCGGCTTGTGAAACGCCAGACTTTGGGAGCGATTATCGAACCGCGTGTGGCCGAGTTGTTTGACTTAGTGCAAGGTGTTGTGCGCGAGTCGGGCTACGAAGATTTGTTGTCATCAGGCATTGTCTTGACCGGAGGCACCGCACTGTTGCCCGGCATTGTTGAACTGGCCGAAGATATTTTCTTAAAGCCTGTGCGCGTCGCGGTACCCGATTATCAGGGCAGCCTCGCAGATGTCATGCGTAATCCTCGCTTTTCAACGGTGATGGGTCTGTTAAGCGAAGCGCGAATTCAGCGGTTGCGTGGCCGCAAGGCAACACAGCAATCGGGTAGTTTCAAGGCGGTTTTGATCAGAATGAAAGAGTGGTTTATGCATTGAATTGGCGCCATCCGGTGCCAAGCGGATCGGTAGGTTATTTTGACTTGCCGGTCTGATCAGAGAGACGTTTCAAACTTGTTGCGGACACTGTCGGCAGCGCGTTTGAAACGATTTCTAAATAGTAGTTGGGGAAGTTTAGAAACGTTTGTAGTTACGACTTGAGGGAGTCAACCATGATGTTTGAAATGTTAGATAACGCAAAAAAATCCACAGTTATTAAAGTGGTGGGTGTCGGTGGTGCGGGCGGTAATGCTGTCTCGCACATGATCCGTTCGGGGGTGCAAGGGGTCGATTTCATTTGCTGCAATACCGATGCGCAAGCCTTGGCTGCAACGAATGCTCCTGTGCAGATTCGTCTGGGTAACTCTGGGCTCGGCGCAGGAGCCAAGCCCGATCAAGGCCGTGCTGCAGCCGAATCGGCGCGCGAAGAAATTCGCGCGGCGCTTAACGGTGCGCATATGGTCTTTATCACAGCCGGTATGGGCGGCGGCACGGGGACTGGAGCAGGTCCGATCGTTGCCGAAGTGGCAAAAGATCTTGGGATTTTGACTGTTGGTGTGGTCACCAAGCCCTTTTCCTTCGAAGGCAATCGCCGCATGAAAATGTCTGAAGAAGGCATTGAAGAACTCTCGAAGCATGTGCACTCACTGATCGTCGTGCTCAACGAGAATTTGTATGAACTGATGGACGAAGAGGCAACCCAAGCGGATTGCTTTAAAGCCGCCGATGATGTTTTGCATAACGCTTGTGCAGGTATTGCTGAGATCATTAACGTCGAAGGTAATGTGAACGTCGACTTCCAGGACGTCAAAACTATCATGGGCGAGCAAGGTCAAGCCATGATGGGGACGGCCATTGCAAGTGGGCCGGATCGTGCGAAGATTGCAGCTGAGCAGGCGGTTGCTTGCCCACTGCTTGAAGGTGTGGACTTAAATGGTGTGCGCGGTGTGTTGGTGAACATCACGGCAAGCACCTCGCTGAAAATGAGAGAAACGCGCACGGTGATGGATCATATCCAGAGCTTCGCTTCGCCAGACGCCACCGTTATTTTCGGTACGGCTTACGACGAAACGATGGGCGATAATCTTCGGGTGACCGTGGTGGCGACCGGCCTTGGCCGGGCAAAACCAAAGCTGGTGCAGATGCCAGAGGCCGCCGTCGGTTTGCGGACCGGGACGGACAACCTGACCGTTGCGAATGGGGCAGATGTCAGTGCGCCAAATGTCATTCGTAACCGAGGCAGTCAAGCCCAAGCCCAGGTTCGTGCGCTCGAAACCTCAGGAATGGAGCATTACGATATTCCGGCGTTTCTACGCCGTCAGGCCGATTAAAGTCTGACAAGGTCTGAGGGCGCCTCCTTTTTAAGGCTGCCTTGAGGCTGGTTTAGCAAGCTCCCTCTGCCAGTCGCCTCTGTCGGGGCGACTGGTCATGCACCCGGGCTCCCCGCCCTGGTTGCATTGTCGTCTGTACTTTGCTTCGCAATTCTCGCTAAAAGCGCTACAATAGAGCAAGTTTTTTTTAAGATGACTTAAGTCTTATGTTTCGTCAACGCACTATCAAACAACTCGTTAAAACCACTGGGGTTGGCCTGCATTCAGGTCGCCGCGTTGAGTTGACCTTGCGTCCGGCAGCGCCTGATACCGGCATCGTCTTTCATCGAATTGATTTGCCAGAAGTTGTTGACTTGCCTGCGCAAGCTGCAATGGTCAAAGACACCAGAATGGCGTCTGTATTAGCGAATGGAAAAGCGCGGGTATCGACTGTTGAGCATCTAATGTCTGCGTTGGCTGGTCTTGGCATTGATAATTTGCACGTTGACCTGACGGCCGAAGAAGTCCCGATCATGGATGGCAGCGCGGCAACCTTTGTCTATCTCCTGCGATCAGCGGGTATTGAAGAGCAGTCTAGTGCTAAACAGTTTTTGCGTGTTCTAAAAACAGTTGAAGTCCGTGAAGGTGAGGGCGACCAGGCCAAGTGGGCGCGGCTTGAGCCGCACGAAGGTTTTGCCGTCGCATTTTCAATTGATTTTCGTCATCCCGCGATTGACTCGACGGCTAGCTTTGCAGAAATCGATTTCGCAACTGACTCTTATGTCAAGCAAATTGCCCGGGCACGTACTTTTGGGTTTGTGAATGAAGTTGAGGCGTTGCGCTCGGCAGGCTTGGCCCGCGGGGGCAGCTTTGACAACGCCATTGTCATGGATGAGTACCGTGTTTTGAATGCAGACGGTTTGCGCTATGACGACGAGTTTGTCAAACACAAAATCCTGGATGCTGTGGGTGATTTATATCTGATTGGAAAGCCTCTGGTTGCACGCTATGTCGCCTGTAAATCGGGGCATGCGTTGAACAATCAATTGGTTCTCAAGCTGCTAGCGCAGCCTGACGCTTTTGAAATTATCTCTTATGCATCTCAGGCGCAGGCTCCTCAGGCCTTTCGCCATGAATGGAAGCTGGCCTGACCTCTCGAGCTTGAACTTGAGCGGGTTGATGGTGTGCCAAGAGCCGTGCCACGGCATCGGCAAGCGGCCCAGGTCGTAATTGGT
>CAIYCP010000502.1 GCA_903924715.1 uncultured beta proteobacterium | reverse complement strand
TTTTTAAAATTATGACCGGCGTTGACATTGTGCATGTGCCCTACAAAGGGGCGTCCCCGATGCTGATTGACTTGATTGGCGGGCAAATCGGAATGGGCTTCGACAATTTGCCTTCGTCGATGGCGAATATTCGTGGTGGTAAAGTCCGTGCCTTGGCTGTCACGACCACCACCCGTTGGCCCGGTGCACCCGAGATCCCAACGATGAGTGAGGCGGGCGTGCCTGGCTACGATGTATCGGCCTGGTTCGGTTTGTTGGCGCCAGCCGGAACGCCAATGCCACTGGTTGACTTATTAAGCAAACATCTCATCGTGATTTTGCAGACAGAAGAAATCAAGAAACAATTTTTAGAGCTTGGTGCTACTCCAGTGGGTGATACGCCTGCTTACTTCAAGCGCTTCATCGAGGCTGAACGTGACAAATGGAACAAAGTGGCTCAGACCAACAACATCAAGTTGTAATGTGCAACCCGTACAAGTTTAAGTTGCGCAGGAAAATTTCATTTTGAAAAAAGCGTTTATTCGTGGCGTGGGCAATACGCGCTTTGGTCGCCTTGAGGGCCAAAATGCGCTTGATTTGATGGCGCAGGCAGCGAAGGCCGCATTATCCAGCGCCAACGTAGTGCGCGCAGAAATCGATGGTGTGCTCTGCGGCTATGCGACAACGATGCCGCATTTGATGTTGGCCAATTTGTTCTGCGAGCGTTTCTCTTTGCGTCCCAGTTACGCCCACGGCATGGCCGCGGGGGGAGCAACCGGCGCGGCCATGTTGATGTTGGCGCGCGAGTTGGTGCAAAGCGGTCGTTGCCGTAACGTGTTGGTGGTGGCAGGTGAAAACCGCTTAAGTGGTCAAACACGCGACAGTTCGATTCAGACGCTTGCTCAGGTGGGTCATGCAGATTTTGAAGTGCCCAATGGGGCCTCGGTGCCCGCCTATTACGGCTTGATGGCGTCGCGCTATATGCATGAGGCGGGTGTCACCAATGCAGATCTCGCTGAATTCGCCGTACTGATGCGTAACAATGCGCGTCGCCATCCAGACTCGCATCTCACACAAGAGATTTCGATTGCTGACGTGCTGGCTTCAAAGCCGATTGCTGAGCCTCTGCATCTGTTGGATTGTTGTCCGATCTCTGACGGTGCGATGGCCTTGGTGGTGTCGGCTGAACCGGGTTCAGGCGTACGTATCAAAATGGTTGGGGCAGGCCAGGCACACTTTCATCAACACTTAACAGCGTTGCGAGATGTGATGGACACGGGGGCTGCTGCGGCTTCGAAGATTGCATTTAAAGAAGCGGGCCTGACGACTAAAGACATCGATTATTTAGGCGTATACGATTCATTTACGATTACCTTGTTGATGCTTCTCGAAGAAGTCGGTTTCGCGCCTCGGGGGCACGCGGCAGAACGCGTCAGACAAGGTGACTTTGCGCAACACGGGGCTCTGCCATTGAATACGCATGGCGGTTTGTTATCGTTTGGACATTGTGGTGTGGCGGGTGGCATGGCGCATACCGTTGAGGCGTATCGGCAGTTCGCTGGCCAAGCGGGACCTCGTCAGGTGAAGAGGCCCACGCACGCTTATATTCATGCAGACGGTGGTGTGATGTCGTCGCACGTGAGTTTGCTTTTGTCGTGTGAGGGCTAACAGATGACAAGCAACGAACATGCGAACGTATCACTGGCCCAGCCGTATGTTGAGGGCTTGACCGAATATTTACTGCGCTATCAACACTGCGAGTCATGTACCGGCGCACAAACCTTTGCGCATGATGCTTGTCAGTTTTGTGGCGCAGAGACGTTATCCTGGCGCACGTCAAGTGGTCGCGGACGCGTTCACGCTGCGACCGTAGTCGCGCGTGCGCCTTCAGATTATTTTCGTTCGCTGGCGCCGTACACCCTGGTGGTTGTGACGCTTGACGAAGGTGCCCGAGTGATGGGACACGCCACAGCGGGTATACAAATAGGCCAAGCAGTGATTGCTACATTTTTTAAACATCTGGATCAAACGCTCGTGCGTTTCGAACCCCATCCCTAATATCTTCTGCGCGGTATCACCCGGAATCTTCATGTCTGACTTGCTTGAAACAGCTTTAAATCCACGTACTGTTGCGATTATTGGTGCCTCAGAAAATATTCATAAGATCGGCGGTCGGCCGATTTATTACATGCAAAAGGGTGGTTTCAAGGGAACAATTTATCCGATCAACCCCAGTCGTACAGAAGTGCAAGGCTTAAAGAGTTATGCCTCACTTGAGCAATTACCCGAAGTGCCCGAGCTTGTTCTAATCGTTGTTGCCGGCGAAAAAGCGGTTCAAGCCGTTGAACAATGTGCCGCGCTTGGCGTTAAATCAGTTGTGGTGATTGCATCGGGCTTTGGTGAAACAGGCCCAGAAGGGCGTGCGACCCAACAAAGGATGACGGATGCGGCGCGTGCAACGGGTATGCGCATTTACGGACCCAACACGCATGGGCTGGCAAATTTTGGTACCGGCGCGATAGCGGGGTTTTCGACGATGTTTATCGAACGCCCCCCGCAGGATGGGCCCGTGGCCGTGTTAAGTCAGAGCGGTGGAATGAGCGCAATGGTGTACGGTTTGTTGCGCGAGCGCGGGATTGGGGTGCGTCATGTACATGCCACGGGCAACGAAGCGGATGTCACGGTGGCTGAGATGGCCTGGGCGATTGCGCATGATCCAGAGATTAAGCTCATGTTGCTGTATCTGGAAAACATTGCGGATCCAGAAATTTTGGCGCGCACTGCCGCCTATGCGCGAACACGTGATTTGCCAATTATCGCCGTTAAGGCTGGGCGCTCAGTGGGTGGGCAGCAAGCCGCATCGACGCACACCGGCTCGATGGCAAACGAAGAGCGTGTCGTGGAGGCCTTTTTTAAAAAGCACGGGATCTGGCGTGTGCGTGATCCGCACGCACAGGCCTTGTGTGCCCAGGCCTATTTAAAAGGTTGGCGCCCAACGGGCAATCGATTAGTCGTGATCAGTAATTCGGGCGCGAGTTGTGTGATGGGAGCAGATGCTGCAGAAGACAATGGATTGCAGCTTGCCGTCTTGTCGGCTTCAACACAACAGGCTGTTGCAAAATCGTTACCGGGGTTTGCTACCACGACCAATCCGATCGACATCACGGCGGCTTTACTTTCAAATAGTGGTTTATTTAGCGAGGTGCTACCTGCCGTGGCGCAAGATCCGTCTGCTGATATGTTCTTTATTAATATTCCGGTAGCAGGTGCGGGTTATGACGTTGAGGCCTTCGCGCGCGATACTGCAAAATTTGAAGCGCTCACAGGTAAGCCTGTGGCGGTGGCGGCATGGCAAGATACTGTGGCAAAACCGTTTATTGCAGCCGGCGTACCAACCTTTGCAAACGAGGCACAGGCTGTTGGTGTGTTGGGGCAGTTGGCCGCGCACACTGCGTTGATGAACGAGTCGTTCGAGCCCTGGCACGATCTTCAGGCGGTTCAAGTGCCGGAAGGCTCGGGCGCGTATTGCAGCGAAGCACAAACTTTGAAGCTGTTGGCGTTGCATGGCATACCAATCGTCAAGCACCAGTTGTGCCAGACAGCGGCCGAAGTCCGAGAAGCCTTTGTGTCGGTCGGTGGGCCGGTCGTCATCAAGGCTTGTTCGGCTGAGGTACCCCATAAGTCAGAGTTCGGTTTGGTGGCCTTAGGCGTGCAAACGGCTGATGTCGCTGCAGCGATCTTTGAGTCGCAACGTAAAAAATTAATGCAAATGAATGTCAGTCACGAGGGCATCATCGTGGCGGCCATGAGTCGTGGCCGTCACGAGTGCATGGTGGGCGCGCGCTTCGACCCGGTGTTTGGCCCGGTGGTGATGATCGGTGCCGGTGGAAAGTATGTTGAGGCGCTCAAAGACTATGCTGTGCTGCTACCTCCGTTCAGCACGGTTCAAGTCGAGCAGGCGTTACGTGGTTTACGGATGGCCCCTTTATTAGACGGTGTACGTGGCGATGCACCCATGGACATAGGCGCTTTTGCAGAAGTCGCCGTCTCGGTTGGACGCCTGATGATGGCGGCGGGGTCGAGGATTGCCTCGTTGGATTTGAACCCGGTGATGGTGGGGGCGGTCGGCGAGGGCGCTGTGGTGGTCGATGCCTTGCTTGAACGAGGGACGAGCGCATCGAAGTGATGCGCGGTGCGATTGAAG
>CAIYCP010000501.1 GCA_903924715.1 uncultured beta proteobacterium | reverse complement strand
TCTTGGATGGTTTTCCAGAACCGACTTGCGTTTGGAAACGTGGGAACGCCTTCAAACACAATCTGCGTGAGCCCAGCTGCTAACGGGCCATAAGCAATATAAGTGTGGCCGGTTACCCAACCGACGTCGGCCGTGCACCAAAAAATGTCATTCGCTTTAACATCGAACACCCACTGCATGGTGAGCTTGGCCCACAACAAATAGCCCGCAGACGAGTGCTGCACGCCTTTAGGCTTACCAGTTGAACCCGAGGTATACAAAATAAACAACGGGTGCTCAGCGCCAACAGCCACAGCTTCACAGGTTGTCGCTTGCTTGTCAGCAACGTCGTGCATCCACTGATCGCGCTTCGCATCCCAATTGATTTTTCCTCCGGTGCGCTTGTACACAATGCAATGACGCACGGCTTCGCAGCCGCCCATCCCAAGCGCCTCGTCAACGGCAGGCTTCAGTGCAATCGCCTTGCCACCACGCATCTGTTCGTCGGCGGTGAGCACCAAGCTTGCGCCAACATCGGTAATGCGTTCGTGCAAACTTTTTGCTGAGAAGCCGCCAAAAACCACCGAATGCGTAATCCCCAAGCGGGCGCAAGCCTGCATGGCGACCACGGCCTCAATCGACATCGGCATATAAATGATCGAGCGTTCGCCCTTTTTATAGCCTAACGCTTTTAGCCCATTGGCAAGTTGACACACTCGGTCGTGCAATTGCTGATACGTGATTTTTTTGACTGCACCATCATCTGCTTCAAAAATAATTGCAACTTTGTTAGCGTTGCCATTTTTAAGATTGACGTCTAAACAATTGGCAGACACATTCAGTTCGCCGTCGCCGAACCATTCAAAGAAAGGCGCACGCGACTCATCGAGCACTTTAGTAAAAGGCTTTGTCCATTGCAGGTGTTCACGAGCCTGCCCTGCCCAAAACGCATCAGGATTGCGATCCGCTTGATCGAGCAGCGCTTGATAAGCGGCCTGCCCAGCGACGTTCGCTTGCTGCACAAAAGTCGTGGGTGGTTGAAAAACACGTGTTTCAACTAAAGTGGATTCGATTGAGTTCGCCATACGTGAAATCTCCGGGGTAACCAGTCTCAATAGTGATGATCTATTTTTTTAGGATCAGTGAAAGCAAAAAGGTTTATGCAGTGAGTGCAGCAATGCCAGCAGAGGCAATCTCGGCATCTTCTGAAGATTTAACCCCGGACACACCTACCGCACCAATGACTTGCCCATCGATGACGATCGGCACACCGCCTTCGAGCATCCCTTGCAGCACTGGGGCCGACAAAAATGATGTGCGACCATTGTTAATGATGTCTTCGTAAACCTTGCTTTCGCGACGCGACAACGCAGAGGTGTGCGCTTTAGCAGGTGCAATATGCGCGGACATTGCGGGAGCACCATCCAGGCGTTGCAGCCCTAACAGATGACCGCCGTCATCGACCACAGCAACCGTTACGGCCCAGTTGTTTTTATTCGCATGCGCCTTAGAGGCTGCCAAAATTTTAGAAACATCAGCATCGGTCAATACAGCTTTGGTTTTCACAGGGAGTCCTTAATTTGTTCAAGTGCAGAGGGATCTTCAATTGTAGTGAGATCGCCAGGATCGCGTCCTTCGCAAACCGCAACAATCGCACGACGCAGAACTTTGCCAGACCGCGTTTTTGGTAGCGCAGTCACGAACCGTACTCTCGCGGGGCGAGCCACGGGGCCGAGCTGCTCGTCAACGAGGCGCATGATATCGCCTTCAAGTTTAAGCAAGGCCTCGGGCGACGCAAACAAACTCGCATCTTTTAGCACTGCAAAACCAATCGCCACTTGCCCTTTGAGTTGATCGGCGATCCCTACCACGGCAGACTCAGCCACGGCAGCATGACAGTTAATCGATTCTTCGATTTCTCGGGTACCCAGTCGATGGCCCGCTACATTAATCACATCGTCGGTACGGCCTAAGATAAACCAGTAACCATCCTCGTCGGTCAAGCCCCAATCAAAGGTTGAATACACTTGGCGACCGGGCACCGAGGAAAAATAAGTTTCGACAAACCGCGCGTCGTCGCCCCAGATCGTTGTCATCGCACCAGGCGGAAGCGGCGGCACAATCGCAACCACGCCTTTTTGATTGGGTCCGAGATCTTCGCCCGTTTGCTCGTTGAGCACGCGCACATCAAAACCATAGACCGGAAACGACGGGCTACCAAATTTGGTGGGCACATCCGCAATACCAGGCTGCGCCGCCAAAATAGGCCAACCAGTTTCGGTTTGCCAATAGTTATCGATGATGGGTCGACCCAAGCCCTCCGAGATCCAGTGCGCGGTCGGCTCATCCAAAGGTTCACCGGCCAGATACAACGCGCGCAACGTTGATAGGTCATATTTTTTAAGCAACGCAGCGTCATGCTTTTTAAGCACGCGAATCGCAGTCGGCGCTGAGAACATGGTGTTCACTTTAAAGCGCTCAACCAGACTCCACAAAACACCGCCATCGGGACGTACCGGCGTGCCCTCGTACAAGATCGTGGTTTGCCCACCGATGAGCGGACCATACACAATATACGAGTGCCCAACCACCCAGCCGATATCACTGGTACACAAATACGTATCACCTGGTCGGCCATTAAAGATACGCTGCATGGACGAGGCAAGCGCAACGGCATAGCCACCCGTGTCACGTTGCACACCTTTAGGCTTGCCGGTTGTCCCCGAGGTATACAGCACATAGCTAGGCGCCGACGATTCAAGCCACGTAACCGGCACGACGGCGCCCTCG
This sequence comes from uncultured beta proteobacterium, assembly GCA_903924715.1. GTDB lineage: Bacteria > Pseudomonadota > Gammaproteobacteria > Burkholderiales > Burkholderiaceae_B > Zwartia. Next base: position 515 of record CAIYCP010000501.1, on the reverse strand, counting down.
TACTGAACCCGTAGGCTCGCGTAATCAAGATCACGGCCGGCCACGGGTTCGAATGCAAACAGGCCTCGGTTCACCACCAGCACTTTTTCGGGTGGTCGTTGTGCAAGAGCAATCGCTTTATCAAGCAAGGGCTTGTAAGGCGTCACCTTGCCCCCGCGCGACCCAGCATCGGCACAGACGATGACCCTAGGCGAGGCATCATCGATGCGTTGGGCCAAATTCACCGACGCAAACCCCCCGAACACAACTGAATGAATCGCACCTAACCGGGCACAGGCCAGCATCGCAAACACGGCCTCAGGCACCATGGGCATGTAAATGAGTACGCGATCGCCCTGCTCAACGCCTTGCGCCTGCAGCATGGCCGCGACTGCATTGACTTCGCGGTAGAGTTGGCGGCGGGTGTAACTGATCTCTTGATCGACCTCGGTGGACACCCAGATCAAAGCCGGATCATCGGCCTGGGTATCGAGCCAGCGATCAACCGCGTTAAAACATAAATTAGTACGTCCACC
>CAIYCP010000500.1 GCA_903924715.1 uncultured beta proteobacterium | reverse complement strand
TTAAACGCGTGTAAATAGCCCAGCAATCAGCGCAGCGGCCTCATCGTTACCGCTTGGTGCGACTGGAGTGTAAGGCCCTTGAGTCAGTAGCCTAGATAGTTCTTTTTCGAATGTGCCCGCTCTGAGGGAATCAGTTGTGATCTGGGCGCAATGCGCCTTGTCTTGTAACCAACTAACAAGCGCTTCAGTTTCTGGCCACTCACCTCGAGCGGTAAACAATACCGGTACACCCGCTGCCGCGGCTTCGGCAAACATGCCATACCCCGGCTTAGTGATGATCACATCCACCGAGGCTACTAAGGCAGCATACGATAGGCCTGTAGCTTCAACGGATAGTGCGTTGGGGTGGGTGTTGGCGCTAGAAGGTGAAACAAGATAGCAAAGCGGGCGGTCTTGGTATTGGGTTGGCCAGTGTTCAAGTGATAACTCAAATGGGATGCCGCCCATGCCTACGAGTATTAGCCACGGATTATTTAGGTTTTTTTGTGTTTGAACAGTGTTGCGTAGAGTTTGCCTTTGCGCGATACCGGGCGCGCAGCAGGGGCCGATGGGGCGTTGATTGCTGAGCGTAGGCATCGCCATGCTTGGTGCGGGCTGCAAAAAATAGCGCGCGGATTGGTATGCCGCATACATGGTGTTGATGATCGGTTGCGGTTTATCCAACCCAACATAGTGCGACAAAATATCAGCCCAGTTCAACGAGCAAAGCGCGACCGATGGGATGCCAGCGACCTGCGCCGCAGCCAGTGGCAGATAAGGTACATCGGCCAAGACAACGTCGACTTCAGCGTCCATCAGTTGCTGCGCAAGCGCCTTCACCTTGTGATCCCATTCTTGATGCAAACTTTGATAACGCGCTAGGCTTGCGTGGGTATCGACGCTAAACGCATGATTCATCACCATCCCAAAATCATCAGTTGCGTGTTGCAAGGTGTCGAAATGATGAAGGCGGCTGCGAAGTTGGGCCTCAGGTAAGGCTGCGCGGACGGTGATTTTTAATTGCGGGATGAGTTCGTTGAGGCGATTCACGACTGGGGCAACTTGCGACAGGTGTCCGAAGCCGTGGGATGAGATGGCGACTAGTAGGTGAGGGGGGCGTGGCATACGTTGGTTACGGTCGCTCAAAGATGGCAGTTTAGATGTCTTTTTGTTATTGCAATATTGTAGTTTATAAGTTACAGTAACGTATGGTTCAAGTGTATCGATATAAAACTGAAGCGGGTGCTGAACCTGTTACAGAGTGGCTGTTGTCCCTTAAGGATAATCTTATACAGGCGAAGCTGCGTCTGCGGCTTAATCGAGTGGCGGAGGGTAACTTCGGAGATTGCTCGTCGGTGGGGGATGGCGTAAGTGAACTTCGAGAGCATATCGGGGCTGGCTTCAGAATGTATTTTGGCCAGCAAGGTAAGACAATCGTAATTTTGTTATGTGGTGGTACAAAAAGAACACAAACGTCAGATATCAATACCGCAAAAAGATATTGGACTGACTGGAAAAAGAGGCAATCATGACTAAAAAAATTGAAGCTGCAGTCTCGCACTATCAACGTGAAATAGAAGAACTACGAGCCGATCGAGATTTAGCTGCGGCTTATCTTAAGTTGGCGTTGCAATCTTTAGATGACCCAAATGATCGCGCAGCTGGCTTACTTGCCTTACGAAGTGTCGCCGAAGCATACGGCGGCTTAGCACTCATCGCCCAGCAAGCGGGGATAAGTCGCGAGGCGCTATATCGAGCACTCTCAGCAAAAGGTAACCCTACGTTAAGAACGATCTTGGCAGTATTGAAAGCGGTCGGGATGAAACTGTCAGTGGAGCTTGATCCAGAGTCTGTCGTACCAGCTTAAGGTAATGATGGCTGAATAGACAGCAGCAAAAAATTGTGAGATAGTTCTTCTAACAACACCCTCCAAGCCTCTTAACAATGCTCACCCCGGAGGGTTTTTTATTGCCCATGAAAAAGAGAAAAGTTAAGAGGTAAGGCGAATTATCCGTACTGCTTCCCAAGCCACTTACGATACTCACCACTCTTCACGCCTTGCACCCACTCGGTATTATCCAGATACCACTGCACCGTCTTTTCGATACCTGATTCAAAAGTTTCTTGCGGTGTCCAGTTGAGTTCGCGTGCGATTTTTGTGGCGTCGATGGCGTAGCGGCGATCATGGCCGGGGCGGTCTTTGACGTAGATGATTTGTTCGGCATAGCCTTTGCCATCTGCGCGTGGGCGTAGTGCGTCTAAGCGGGCGCAAATGGTTTTGACGACATCGATATTGGCTTTTTCGTTTGCGCCGCCAATGTTATAGGTTTCGCCGGGGCGGCCCGCCTCAAGCACGCACGCGATGGCGCGGCAGTGGTCTTGCACGTATAACCAGTCGCGCACTTGTTGGCCATCGCCATAAATTGGCAAGGGCTTGCTATCGAGCGCATTTAAGATGACGAGCGGGATGAGTTTTTCAGGAAAATGAAACGGCCCGTAATTGTTGCTGCAGTTGGTGGTCAGCACCGGCAGGCCATAAGTGTGATGCCAGGCACGCACCAAGTGATCTGACGATGCTTTGCTGGCAGCGTACGGGCTATTGGGTTCAAAGGGATTAGTTTCAGCAAACGGCGGGTCTTGCGGCGCGAGCGTGCCGTAGACTTCATCCGTTGACACATGCAAAAACCTGAAGTTTTTCTTTTTGACTTCGTCTAAGTCAGACCAGTACGCGCGCACGGCTTCAAGCAGGTTAAAGGTGCCTACGACGTTGGTTTGTATAAATTCGCCTGGCCCAAGAATTGAACGATCAACGTGGGATTCGGCTGCAAAATTTAAGACTGCGCGTGGTTGATGTTCGGCTAGCAGTTTGCTCACTAGCTCTTTATCGCCAATATCGCCTTGTACGAAGATATGTCGTTTGTCTTGCGCGAGCGCAGAAAGATTGGCCAGGTTGCCGGCGTACGTGAGCTTATCAAGATTGACGATGGGTTCGTCGTGGCTAGCCAGCCAGTTGTGAACAAAATTACTTCCGATAAAACCGGCGCAACCAGTGACTAGGATCATAAGGAAATTTGGTGATGGTCAGTAAGACAGGATGCCTGAAATTCTACTCTGTTCGCCTGAAGGATGAACGGTTCTGGCAAAAGAATATGAATTTGTTACTCTCACACCCATGAACACTCTTGAACAATTACGCCGTGGTGATTTGCAGGGGGCGACTCGTTTGGCCTTGTCAGAGGGCCTGACTGAGTTTCCGCAGGAAATCTTTGGGTTGGCGGATACGCTTGAATATTTAGACTTGTCGGGTAACGCTTTAACGAGCTTGCCTGAGGATTTTGCGCGGTTGCATCGCTTGCAGGTGCTGTTTTGTGCGGGCAATCGGTTTACTGAATTGCCGGTGGTGCTGGGGCAGTGCAAAAGATTGAGCATGGTGGGGTTTCGAACGAATCAGATTACGCACATTCGGGCGGCGGCGTTACCGCCCAAGTTACGGTGGTTGATTTTGAGGGGTAACCAGCTTGCCGAGTTACCGCCTGAAATTGGTTTATGTACTGAACTGCAGAAAGTCGCGTTATCGGGTAATCGCTTAACGGCCTTACCTGCAGAAATGGCCGCCTGCACCAAGCTTGAGTTGTTGCGGATTGGTGCAAATTGTTTTGAGAGCCTGCCAGTGTGGTTGTTGCAAATGCCGAGATTGTCGTGGCTGGGGTACTCGGGTAATCCGGTTTGTGCGGAGGCTGAGGCGCGGGCGTTGCAGGGGCAGGTCGCCCTGACACAAACCCCGTGGGCTAGCCTGCAACTTAAACAAAAGCTGGGTGAAGGCGCTTCAGGTTTGATTTTCCAGGCGGGGCTTAGTGACGGCTCACAAGACGTTGCCGTCAAAGTCTTTAAAGGTGCGCTGACCAGCGACGGCTTGCCACACAGTGAGATTGCTGCCTATGTCAGTGCGGGATCTCATCCGTACCTCATCAATCTGCTTGGCAAGGTGACAGACCATCCAGAGGGTACTGAAGCTTTAGTCATGCAGCTTGTTGACTCAAGCTATCGAAACTTGGCGGCCCCACCAAGTTTGCAGTCGTGTACCCGTGATGTTTATAGCGCTGACCGGCGGTTCAAATTGAAAGACGCGTTACGCATGGCGCATGGTGTAGCAAGCTTGGCGCGCCAGTTGCACAGCCGTGGTCTGACGCATGGCGATCTATATGCACACAACACCTTAATCGGTGCTGATGGCCACGCGGTACTAGGTGATTTTGGTGCGGCGGCCTTTTATGATCAAAGTGATCTTGTGGTTGCAAAGGCAATCGAGCAAATCGAAGTGCGTGCGTTTGGTTGTTTGCTCGAAGAGCTGCTTGAGCGGGTGGACATTGACCCAGACGATAGGGTGAAGCAAAAATCCATATTGCAAAAAGCTGAGGCGCTGCGTGATAGTTGTTTGTTACCTCAGGTCACGCAGCGGCCACTTTTTCAAGAGCTTGAGGCTCAGCTTACAGCTCTGTTAAGCGCTGAATAAATCAATACCCAAACAACCTTGCAGGATTATCTGCAAGAATCAATTTACGAATGTTCTCATCCTTCGTCCAGCGCGCCAACAGATTAAATAACTCAATCGAGCTGTTTTCGCCAAACGATAAATGGGGATAATCGCTGCCCCAGATAATGCGATCGGGGGCGGCTTTGATTAAT
>CAIYCP010000499.1 GCA_903924715.1 uncultured beta proteobacterium | reverse complement strand
GCAAGCACCGGGCTACGCAGATAAACGTTAAACGGTGCGCCCAAGCTTGTGGCACCTTGTACAACACCCGCACTGCCCGTGCCGGATACTGGGCCTGCCATCAGACCATCAAAGTATTTTTTTTGGTCGGGGGTCATCTCTGCTACGGGAATGCGCTTAAAGCGTTGCTGGTCGTCTTGGGCGTGCGCCTGTAGGCAGGTTACGCTAATGGCTGCTGCAACTAGATTTTTTTTCAGATTATTCATTTTTGTCTCCAAGGTAAAAAGATACTACGCGTCGTATTAGTTTAGTTTTTTTGAATGACTTGCTTTGCAGCAAACAAATACTTTAACTTAGTGCCGTTCAGACAACCTTTGAGGTCGATACATCGTGGCTATTTTGTCGTTCAACACGAAAGTACACTTTGGTCACGGCGAAAGCAAGCAATTAGTCTTTGAAACTCAAAACTTAAAGATCAAAAAGCCTCTGTTTGTGACGGACAAGGGCGTACGTGCTGCCGGCGTATTCGATCTGGCTATTGCCTCGTTAGGTGATATCCAAAGTCCAGTCATCTTTGATCAAACGCCGCCCAATCCCACTGAAGACGCTGCTGTCGCAGGTTTTGATACTTACCAGGCAAATGGGTGTGACGGCATTATTGGTATCGGAGGCGGTGCAACGCTGGATTTGGCTAAGGCGATTGCAGTGCTGTGCAGCGATCCTGTCCCACTTTGGGAATACTGCAATCGCAATGCTCATCCGCATCCAATTATTCAACCGCCACCTTTGATTTTGATGCCAACGACCTCGGGTAGCGGCAGCGAAGTGGGGCGTTCAGCAGTCATCATTTTTAACAACGGCATCAAAGCAGGCGTTGGCTGTCCAACGATTGTGAGCGTTGCCATTTGTGACCCCGACTTGACGCGATCGTTGCCAAAGTACATGACTGCAGCAACGGGGATGGATGCGCTCTCGCATTGTGTCGAAACGTTTTGCTCGCCTTTGATCAATCCACCGATTGATGCGATTGCGCTCGATGGGTTAACCCGACTGTTTAAACATATTGAACAGGCCGTTGTGGATGGTCAAGATGCAGACGCACGCTGGAACATGATGATGGGTGCTCTTGAAGGCGCGGTCTGTTTTCAAAAAGGGTTGGGTGCAGTGCATTCAGTGTCGCATTCACTAGGTGCACTTGGTTATCATCACGGCACACTGAATGCGATCATGTTGCCGCATGTGCTTGCGATCAATGCTGTCGTACTCAAAGATAAATTGCCGCTGCTTTGCCGTGCAATGGATTTGCCGGCCACGACAGATTTAGTCGATACGTTTTTACGCTTGAATCAACGCCTAGGCCTACCTGCGGGGCTCAAAGCGCTTGGTGTTGAAAAAACCAGTTTTCAGTCATTAGCGCAGGCTTCGCTCGCCGACAATGCGCACAAGACTAATCCTCGTCTGCTGACTGCAGCCGACTACTTGACGCTATTAGAGGCAGCCTGGTGAGCGGCGACTAAAAAAGTATTAGTCTACTGAGTTTTTTATTTTTAGGTTGCTATGAGGCGATAGATTTTTAATTTTAGTTTTGTTAAGTTAGCACTTCTTTAGAATATTTATACGCGTTTTTGACGGAGCAAAGCATGAATCACGTGCAGTACAACAAACGGTTGTTTGAAATTTATCAATCGGTCCCGGATGCGCAGAAAGAGGCGTTTGCAACTCGGTTCTCTGAGCTCGCCAATAATCCAACGACCTTATTTGGCTTTTCGGTCTATTTAGGTATGTTAGGTGTGGATCGTTTCTTGCTAGGAAATATTTTGCTAGGCTTGATTAAATTACTCACAGCGGGTGGCCTGGGTATTTGGTATCTTGTTGATTTATTCCTCGTGACTGGGCTGGCGCGTAAAAAAAATATTGTGCTGGCAAAGAAAGTAGTGGATTGGCTGTAGGTCAAAATCCGCCCGACGGCTTCCTTGCATCGTGGCTAACAGATTAGGCGACACGGCAAAGTCACTTACTCAGGCGCAACAGCCCCTTTGCGCTCTACGACCATTCGGTATTGCTCTGGTTGGCGATGTCGTGCAAAGAAGGCCGCGAGGCCCATTCAGAAAATTAGCTGAGACTTGGGCTCTTTAGAGAAGGTCTGTTTGACTTGCCGGCTCGAGCGCCAGTGTTTAACACGTTCGAGCGTTACCTTAGCAAACTCTGCGCTGAAGTCGAGCGGGCGATTGCTTGTTTTTGGTGCCGCGTCCATGAGTTGACTGAAAGGAATGACTCGGCCGTCCCGCAATAAAATCTCTAGGTTTCTTGCCTGAGGTTCCGGCGTGGGCCCTCGGCCTGACCATGGAACCAACGCAAAAACGGGTTTATTCGTCGCCGAAGCTTCCCACAGCATAGACATAGAGTCAGCACATACCAAGACTGTGTCTGCATTTGCGAGCAAGCTCAAGTAACTGAAAGCCCCCGGTTTGTCATGGTCAATGTGGATGATATTGGGAGACACCACCTCGGCTTTTAGTTTTCCCCAAAATGCGTTGGACGTTCTTCTACTGTTCGCGACGAATACAGCGTGACCATTGTTTGACATTCCAAAAAGAACTGTTCGCAAATGCTCCATAAAAAACCGATCATAAAAATCAGTTTTTGCTCCACCAGATATTGCTCCCCCCAAGAGAACAAGGATTTTTTTAGTGTCGCGATAGCGTTCAAAATGACAAGAGGTAGCTGCACGCTGTTTTGCTAAGCTTTCAGAGGTCACGTGATGGGGAATCCCCTTGATGTGGCAAACATTCGCTGAGTCAGTTGTTAAAGAGGTCTGCTCCCAGGCCTGCAGCAATATGAGATCGGCCAGGTCGTGAAAGCGTCTAGGCTTTCCAATATTGACCCAAAATGAATCAGTGAATAATTTGGCGGATACCGGGATCATCAAGCTATTCGCTTTACTACCCGAAGAAACTATGACATCTGGTGGTTCGTACGTTTGAATGAGTTGCTCGATGAACGGCAGTACCGTGTTTCGATGCTCTGTTTTATCGACGATTGATAAAAGACTCATGCCTGTGCGTTTCGCGCAATGGTTGACCGATTGAGTGGAGATTCGTTGCAGCATGGCTCCCTCGAGTTTTGAGGCAAGCCCAAGGCGTTTATTGTTTTCACCTTTTGTTGTCGTTTCAACAAGCCAAACGTTCACAATGATCCCTCATACTTTGTATGACAAAACTAGATGTCGCCAACATAGTCTAGGTCGCGATTATGACAATGTTGTTTTTGGTCACCATACTCAAGGTCGTCTTATGTTTATTTCTCATGAAATCGGTACGCCGCAGCCGGTTGCCCTGATTACCGGGGCAAACGCGGGTATCGGGCGAGTCACGGCAATCGAACTTGCAAAAAAGGGGATTCGTGTCGTTCTGGCCACAAGGTCTGAACAGTCAACACAACCACTCCTCGAATGCATTCGACAACTGACGCAGTCACAAGAGTCAGCGTTTTGGCTCCCGCTCGAACTTGCAGACTTAGCCTCGGTTCGTGCGTGCGCCGAGTCGTTTTTGGCACTCGATTTACCTTTAAAATATCTGATCAATAATGCTGGTGTGGCGGGCGCCAGAGGCTTGACTGCTCAAGGATTTGAGTGGGCTTTTGGTGTGAACCACCTCGGGCACTTTTTGCTCACGCGTCTGCTGCTCGAGCGACTCAAACGGACTCCTGGGGCGCGCGTCGTGACAGTCGCAAGTCGAGCGCACCTTCTGGCATTGAGTGGGATGAACTGGGAGGCGTTGCTGCGGCCGACCCAGAGCCTGACCACTGCGAAAGAATACGGAGTGTCGAAACTCGCCAATATTTTGTTCAGTGCTGAGTTGGGTCGCCAATTGTTCGGCACCGGAGTTTCGGCCTACAGCGTGCACCCCGGAGTTGTAGCAACAAGCCTGTGGCGCCATGTGCCGAAGTTTTTGCTTCCGGTGCTAAAAATGCGACCGATGTTGACGGCTGAGCAGGGTGCGCGTACCACCCTTTACTGTGTTTTAGAGGCACCACAGACAGAAACCGGGCTGTATTACGCCGATGCCCGCGTTCAGAGGCCTTCAAAGACTGCTCAAGATCCACAGCTTGCCCAGCGCTTGTGGGAGCAAAGTATGAAATGGACTGCGGCCTACTCTGGTTTGGTTATTACAAGGGAACAATTTAGTTCACATCTTTCTAGGTGTGTCACAAACCAGTCATAAATTTTGCTTACTATCAAGAAGAAAAATTTTATGGTCTTGGATAACATGCGTAAAACGAAATTTTGGCTTTCTGCGGTTGTTGCTTTAGGTGTCGCAACGACAGCCTCTTGGGCGGGTCCGGATGACGACGCCCCATTCAAGGGCGATGGTAAGACCAGAAACGCGGTTGATCCCATTTACTTCGGTCAAAAGTTGGCAGACTTTCCAATGAACGCAGAGCCTGAATCGGGCCTGCGCATCCTGCCGCCGACCAGAAGCAATCTCTTCGCCGGCCAACGCTTTGATTTGCGACTTGAGACTCAGATTCCAGCCAAAGTTGCACCCAAGCTTGTGAGTTTGACCATTAACGGTTCAAACGTGACGCAAACATTTG